>NZ_JBFUJG010000131.1:0-13334 GCF_056401495.1 Mucilaginibacter sp. P4_E8 | reverse complement strand
CTCACATTCACCTTAATAACCGGTTCAAACGTTATTCTTTAATTAAGATTTGTTATCATGAAAAATTCAATCTTCAAAAACAGCATTTGCCTGTTTTACGCCTTGCTCTTTTGCTTAATTTACAATTCCACTAAAGCGGTTGCTCAGCAACCGGCAGGAATAAAAAACATCGTCCTGGTACACGGCGCTTTCGTAGACGGCTCCGGCTGGAAACCGGTGTACGATATCCTGGTCAAAAAGAGTTATCACGTTAGCGTGACCCAACAGCCATTAACCTCCTTCGATGGCGATGTAGCAGCAGTAAAACGTGTGCTCAGTATGCAGGATGGCCCGTGTATCCTGGTTGGACACAGCTATGGCGGCGCTATTATTACCGTTGCCGGAAATGATGATCATGTAGCCGGCCTTGTGTACATTGCTGCCCATGCGCCTGACAATGGCGAGAGCGAAGGAGGTAACGGTAAACTATACCCTTCGGCCTATAAATCCTTGCAGAAACCAGCTGACGGATTTGACTATATCGCACCGGAAAGTTTTTATGCCGATTTTGCCGCGGACCTGCCCAAAGCGGTGGCTGAATTTACCGCTAATGCGCAAATGCCCGCAGCTGACGCCGTATTTCATGCAATCATCCAGAACCCGGCCTGGAGGGTAAAGCCCAGTTGGTATATGGTCGCTAAGGCTGACCGCATCATCAACCCCGACCTGGAACGCATGTACGCCAAACGCGCCAAAAGCACCGTGGTAGAGATTGACGGCGCAAGTCATTCTGTTTATGAATCGCATCCGAAAGAGGTGGCCAGGTTGATCATCGATGCAGCAACACATAGCCCGGTTAAATAAATAGCGGCATCGCAAATACAATCCCCGCTTGCCTAAGCGCGGGATTATATTTATTTTCCGGACCGGGCATAACAAAATAAAAGCAATAACAACTGTGATCAGATCCGGATTAGTTTTTTTAAATTCACAAAACCTAATCATGATCATGAACACCTACAGCGAAATCCTACAAACCACCGTGCTCGATTCACTGCAAAGCCAGTACCTGGCTCAAACGAATTTAAGGTCCCAGGTGAATGCGGCCATGTTTAGCCTATACTATGCGCAGGGCGCTACAATCACCGCGGAAGAAAAACTTGACGAAGCTAAAGCAGATGCTACTTTTAAAGAAACCGTAAATAAACAAACCCTCACCAACAGTCATATCGCCAATAACTTGCTGGCCTCAGCAACCCAGGGCGATCAGTATGTAAAACAATCAGTTTCCAATACCGCTGTTTGTGCCGCTAACGTACAGATCGCGGCTACAGCGATCATCAGGCTCGCAAGCGATATCGGTACCATATGGAACCTGATAAATGCCGCTGATTATGGGAGTGAGCTGTATACGCAGGCCAAAAAAACGGTCGATTTGATCAATGATACTGCCTATGCAGCCGAAAACACATCCCAGCTGGCCATGGAAGCTTCGATGCTGGCGGCCGAAGTGTCCTCATCAACCGTTCTGGATAAAGCCAAAAGCACTAATACTCTGGTAAATAATCTCTTGCAGATCAGCTCAGCAGACCTGGATACGGCCATTCAAAGTGTAGTGGCAACTAAGACTGTCCTTTCGCAGGCCGGCACCGCCGAAAAACTTGCCGAAGGCACCTTTGCAACACTGAACGCAGATTACCAGGCTGTCCGCGCTGCCTGCGGTTCCGGCAATAAAACATTCAACCTGAATTTGATGGTGCCCGATGCGCACATCACAGACAGCAGTTTCGTCGTGGAGTTTACCAAATCCAATCACCCGACCAGCGGTTATTATATCGTTATGGTCAAGGACAGCAAAAAATTAAGCTTTTCATTAACTGAGGCCGAAAATTTATTACAACAAGGGAATACGCAAATCATCATCAGCGTTCCCTTACCACATCTTTCCCCTGCCGCTTATCCAACTTATCTCAGCAAACAGGTCAATTTTTTGGATATGCCCGGCCCAGACAAAATACTGCAGGACGCAGACGGCGATGAGCTGGTGCGGGGCCAGCGCTATGTTATCTTCGTACTGGCCGTTTTGACGGATGCCTATAAAAAAGAACGTGGCAGTTTTGATAATTTCCTGTCCGCGCCATGTGAACCGTTCACGCTGACGATCAAATTGAAAGCGGTTAACAGCAGTACGATCACCGTTAAACCCCTGACCAATGAAAGTACCTTACCCGGCGATAACGTGCAGAAACTGGAATTTACGATGGAGGAAAACACCGCCWGTAACCCGGAATATCGCTGTATGTTTTTACCCGCAGGGGTCCCGGCTACATCTTTTAATGTGATCATTGCAGAGCAGGTTTCAAGAGGTAATTATTCGATAGCCCAAAATGCACAAAACGGAAATCAGTATGAAGTCTACATAGGTCCAACGACCACCGATCATTTCGGCAACCCACTCGTGCCGGGAAAGAAATACCTTCCGCTTATACTTACCCTTTCTTCAGGCGAAATAGATAAGCCCTTAAAATTTACCAACGCCCTTTCAGCTATGGACAAAAAAGCAGCTTTTTATTACAACGCGCTATGAAAATTCAACCGCAATTAAACCCGGCACCAATCACATTGCAAGAGCAGGCCTGGCTGGATGACCTGTCTGCCCAAATCATCGATGCCCAATATGAAGTGGAGCAATTCCAGATCATTGTCAATTCGCTCACCGAAAAAGCGGCTGACTACCAGGCACAATTAACAGTCGCCGAAAATAACAAGACGCAGGCTTATAACCATAAAACGCTGGCAGACCAGTTAACACAAAGCGCCCTCGACCTGCAAAACAACTCAGAAACTGCGTTCAAGGAGATCGCGCTGGCAGACGACAAGACTAAAACGCTCTCAGCCGACATGAAAATACTGATAGACAAACTGATCTATACGGTAGAAGTAATTGATATACTTTCCAGGGATATTACGAAAAAAAAGGCATTAAACCCATTAATCTCAGACGATTTGATAAATATGACCCATACGGCTTACACAGATGCTGATAATGCGGTTACATTAACACTGGTAGCGCTAAGATCAACTTTTACGGCCGAAGCTTCCAATATCGAAACCGAAGCCGCCCTGGCGCTCGGATACCACCGGGCCAAAGAGCTGTATAAAAGCGCCCCTGCCCTTTCTTCATCGCTTGATCAGGCTTACACCAACGCCGATACCAATCAGGTGCAAATGGAAAAATCATACGCGATGATCGCACAAGAGCTAAATGACGCCCAAGCCAGTTTAAATACCGCACAGGAAAAGCTGGCCAAGTTGCAATCAGTA
The DNA here is from genome assembly GCF_056401495.1 of Mucilaginibacter sp. P4_E8. Taxonomy (NCBI): domain Bacteria; kingdom Pseudomonadati; phylum Bacteroidota; class Sphingobacteriia; order Sphingobacteriales; family Sphingobacteriaceae; genus Mucilaginibacter; species Mucilaginibacter sp. P4_E8. The sequence goes on along the minus strand of NZ_JBFUJG010000131.1, from coordinate 10,031 downwards.
CTAACAGCTGCAAACGCAGCAATAAACGGGCGTCCGCATTGATAAAAGCTGGTTACAAGTACTAAAAGATCCTATCTTCTCCGTTAAAAAAAATATCAAAGCAACAAATTGTCAATTGCCTCAGCCAGGGACCTATCCTTATCGGTAACAATATCGCCCTGGTCGTGAGTTGATAACCAAATTTCAACTTTATTCCATTCGTTTTTCCATGTTGGATGGTGCTGATTGGATTCTGCCAACAAAGCCACCCTGGTCATAAAGGAAAAGGCTTCGGAGAAATCCTTAAACTTAAACACTTTATGCAATTTGTTATCAACCTCTTGCCAACCCTTCATTATTTTTCTTTTATAGAATAACCAAGTATAGGGCAACATGTTTCAGGCAGCATAATCCTTATGCAACTAATGGTTTTTAATAATGGTTTCCCTCATGTTACGAGCATACTAAGTTTGTTTGTTATTTGTAATAAGTCTAAATAAAGTTACATTTGCCGCAAATTAACTATCACATTATTTATTTTATGTACGATTCCTCCATAAAAACCAGTTTTGATGTCTGCTCTTCCTGTAATTCACTAAAAATCTCGCTGGTATTTATCTTATTTATTACAATTAGCATCCTGGCCCCTACTGTCTCTTTCGGGCAAAACGGAAATAATTCGAAGGCATCGTTAACAGGTACAGTAAATGATACAGAAGGCCAACCGCTGAAATATGCGACCGTTACGGTAAGCGGCAGCAAAAGCACTCCTACGGACGAGCAGGGCAAGTTTTTGATCAAAGGTCTGTCTGCCGGCACCCATCGTGTCAGTGTCAGCCTGGTTGGTTACCAGACCGCAGTAAAAGAGTTGGCGCTTATTGCCGACAGTACCATTGAAGTTTCTTTTGCGCTCCAGGCAGGAAATGCGCTTTCGGAAGTCGTTATTACGGCCGGAAGAAAACCGGAAAGCCTGAAAGATGTTCCTTCTTCGGTCACTATCCTGAACGCGCGCGCTATCAAAGAACAACTGAACGTCAATCCTTCGATTGCCGCCATCCTTGGAAACACCATTCCGGGACTGGGAACCTCCAATAATAAGGCAACCAACGCCGGCCAGACGCTGCGTGGCCGCCAGGTATTGGTACTAATCGACGGCATTCCCCAGTCAACACCACTCATGAACGGAAGCCGCGATATCCGTACGCTTGATCCTGCAGTCATTGAACGGGTTGAGGTCATTAAGGGAGCAACTTCCATTTATGGAAACGGCTCTGCAGGTGGTATCATCAACTTTATTACTAAAAAGCCTGCTGCGGATAAAACGTTCAGCGGCACAACCAGCGTTGGGATCAATGGTAACCTGGTTCATCCTTCAAACACTGCAGGATACCGGCTTTCCCAAAGCTTTTCCGGAACGGTGAACAAGTTTTCCTATGTGGTTAACGGTACTTATAACTATACCGGGGTACTAAAAGACGCCAAAGGAAACGTGAATGCCCAGCCTGACGGACTTGGAGAGAATTCGCTTTACAATGCCTTTGTAAAACTGGCCTATAAGCCAAATGAACATAGCGAGATCGTCGCGTCGTATAACTTGTTCAGAAGCGTACAGAACACCGATTATATTAATGTAACCGGTAAATATGGGGTAACGCCATCTGTTGGTCAAAAAGGAAATGATCCGGGAGAAGCTGCAGGCACGCCTTATAACCACAACGCCCTGGTTTCCTATCATAACAACGCCCTCCCTTTGTCCAGTTCCCTGGATGTTTCAGCCTATTACAATGGCTTTATTTCCATGAACCGGTATGTGGAGCAGGCAACAGCCTGGTATGGTCCTGGCCAAACGAAGATCCAGTCCTTCAAAAAAGGTCTTCGCCTAACGCTGAACACGCCCTGGAAGATGGGTGGCTTTGGCGACGGAGAACTGACCTATGGCCTCGACCTGCTGAATGACCGGACAAATCAGATTTTAACAGATGGCAGGGTATATATTCCGAACATGAATATGCTCAATCTTGCGCCGTACGCACAAATGAAGCTTGACCTGATGACCAATTTCGTTTTAAAGGCGGGTATCCGCTATGAAAATGCCAGGGTTAAAGTAAACGATTTTAATACCATTGCCAAAGGACCGAACGGCGAGGGTAGTATTGCGGTAACAGGCGGCAAGATACCTTACAATGCCACCACCTTTAACGCCGGTTTACGTTATAACAAGTATGAAATTTTCAACCCATTTGTAAGTTTTTCACAGGGATTTGCCATTAATGAATTAGGGCGTATTCTGCGAAGTGCAACGAGTGGAACGCTGGAGAGCATTGCAACCGACCCAATCATCACTAATAACTATGAAGCCGGCTTCAGCAGCAGGCTCGGTATTGTAAATTTGACTGCTTCTTATTATATCAGTACTTCCAAACTGGGCGCCAATCTGGTTGATGTAGGCGGTTTCCTGGTACCTCAGCGGGAGCCGGAAAGGATCCATGGCTACGAGATCGCTGCCGATATTTATTTCAGCCGGCAGTGGACACTGGGAGGAAGTTACTCCTTTGTGGAAGGCAAAGCCGAACAGGCAAACGGCACAAAAGTGTATATGAATGGTCTGCGTATTGCGCCCCCCAAAGCAGCCGCTTACCTGGGCTACCGTCCTTTGAGCTCGCTGGATATGAAGCTGTTCTGGGTGTACACCGGAAGCCGTGACCGTTTTGATGTTCGCTCAACCGGTTTGTACGCCAACAGTGAGGGACCAGTGAAACCGGTGAGTCTTTTCAACCTGTCTGCAGGTTACCGATTTAATAGCAAGTGGTCTGCTGGTCTTGGTGTGGAGAACCTGCTGAATAATTCGTACTACCCGGTTGTGAGCCAGTACCGTGCTATTGATGCCGAATATGTGCGTGGCAACGGTACTACCATGAGCCTGAACGTTTCCTACAATTTTTAACCATGGCGAGGAGAGTATTTTTCTGGGTGCATAAATGGCTGGGCCTGATCACAGGACTGGTGGTTTTGATCGTCAGCCTGACCGGTTGTATCAATGTTTTCTCGGATGAATTGAAGGAACTCTTTTATCATGACCGGTTCTATGTAGAACCAGGTGCCAATCGTCAATTCAAGAATTTCAGTGTGCTGCGAGATCAGGCGCAGAAGGCCCTTGGGCTAAAAGTTAAGATCTCGCGTTGTGAGATCTATCCGGCTAAAGGACGTACCTGGATATTCCGGGCGTCACTAACAGACAAAAAGGGCATCGGCTACTGGAACTTTAACAAATATTATTACAGGGTATACGTGGATCCCTATAATGGAAAAGTGGTGTACGTGGAAGATACCCGTAACGAGTTCTTCCAGCTGGTGCTGAGCCTGCATCGGAACCTGCTGCTGGGTGACACGGTAGGCGGAATGGTGACGGGAATTTCTGCGCTATGCTTCTTTGTATTGCTGCTGAGCGGTCTTATTCTCTGGTTCCCCAGGAAATGGAAGGCAAAGGCTCTCAAAAGAGGACTGATATTGAAGCGCGGTGTTAGCGGAAAACGGTTGAACTATGACTTGCACAACATAGCGGGCTTTTATATTCTTATACCAGCCTTACTTATCTGTATTACCGGCCTTGTCTTCGCTTTCGACTGGGCTGACCAATCTGTTCAATACATAGCTAATGGAGGAAAGGCATATGAAAAACGGGTTATACCTTTATCGACACCGAGTAAAGCCTACGACTTAGAGACGGCCGACAGCGCTATTGCCCTCCTTTTGCGCATTCATCCTCAAGCTGATGTATTTTCGATCCGCTTCAGGGAAAAGAATACTGACCCGCTGGATGTTCAGGTACGCCTGGCCAAAAACAGGACCCACCTGTTCCAATGGTATTATTTTGACCGTAACAATGGCAAATTGCTGATGAAGTATGGAGATCAGGATGTTAAGGGAGGTGAGAAATTCAGAAGTTTGAACTATGATCTGCATACCGGCGCCTTTGCCGGCATCCCGACCAAACTGCTCGCTTTATTTGTTTCGCTCATCTGTGCTGCTATGCCCGTCACCGGTTTTTTCATCTGGTATAACAGAGGGGGCCTAAAAAGTAAAAAGAGACCAAACGCTGCTTACGCTAATAAACGAGCAGACTAACAATGAACTATTCATTTATAGCATCAAGCCTTAGCCGGAATCGTTTCTGAGTTGCTCATTTTACGGATGCCTCAGCCAGTAACCAAGGATCAAAGCGAAGACGATAAGTGTCCACCAAAGGTATTGACGGATGCTGTAACCCTTGATTCGTTTTTCAAGACGGGAGATTTCAGCTTGGTTAGCCAGCTTTTCACTTTGCAACCGCATATTTTGCTGCTGCAATTTGACCAGCGTGCCGCCAACCTCCACTGGTTTTTGCTGTTCCAACCGGTAACGTTGGCTAAAGCCACCTCCATTGAGGAATTTCTCGCCCTTAGGCTTAAGTACAAGCTTCTCCGGCAATTCGTAATCGCCATGCTTGCCCGACTCAGCCACCAGACCCTCCCAGAGTAATATTTGCACCATGGCAAAAGCAGTAGCCTCATCCTTGTCAAAAAGCTCGAGTAATTGCAGCCGTGTCAAACTGTCCGGGATACCGAAGGCTTCCAGCATCGCATCCAGCATTTCGCACTCGTATTCATTCAATTCCGTCATTGCCGTAAAATTCGCAATAATTTGCCATTATTTCCCCTTTCCTTTACATGTCTGACCGGAACGGCATAAGCCTATGGCATTCTATTGCTTCAAACGGCAGCTTTCTGCTATAGCTACGCCCTTTAAGCGCTTTAAAGAATGGCATCTCAATGTAAATCAATTAAAAAAGGCACCGCTTCACGGTGCCTTTTTTTAGAATATCACATAACCTTTGTTCATCCATTTGGTTCATTAGTGAATCAAATGAAAAGCCGAAGGTGGTTCATGATTTACAATCAAGCAAAGTTAAAACCTATCCAGATTCATCACTTTATTCCAGGCCTTTATAAAATCCTTCACAAACTTGTCCTGAGTATCGGCGCTTCCATATACTTCGGCAACAGCCCTCAGTTCTGCGTTGGAGCCCAACACCAGATCTGCGCGGGTGCCTGTCCATTTTACTTCACCGGTGGCACGGTCGCTGCCTTCATAAAGTTCCTTATCGCTGGATACTGCTTTCCATGCAATGCCCATGTCGAGCAGGTTTATAAAGAAATCGTTGGTGAGCACTCCCGGACGTGATGTGAAAACACCATGTTTGGAACCATCAAAATTGGTATTCAATACACGCATACCACCTAACAATACGGTTAACTCAGGCGCTGTAAGTGTAAGCAATTGCGCCTTATCTATCAGCAACTCTTCGGTTGATACAGGGATTTTTGATCTGCGATAATTACGAAAACCGTCAGCAATGGGTTCCAGGTAGCCGAATGATTCCACATCGGTTTGTTCCTGCGAGGCATCCATACGGCCAGGTGTAAAAGGGACTGTGATGGTTTGTCCTGCATCTTTAGCCGCTTTTTCAACCGCGGCGCAACCGGCCAGTACGATCAGATCTGCCAGCGAAACTTTTTTACTCCCGGTCTGCGCGGCATTAAATTCTTTTTGAATGCCCTCGAGTATGTTCAATGCGTTTTGTAATTGCCCGGGATTATTCACATGCCAGTATTTTTGTGGAGCAAGGCGGATACGTGCGCCATTGGCACCACCGCGCTTGTCAGAACCGCGGAATGTGGAAGCCGAAGCCCATGCTGTGGAAACCAGCTCAGATACGCTTAACCCTGATTCCAATACTTTTGCTGTCAAGGCTGCAATATCACTTTCAGCTATCAGTACATGGTCAACTGCAGGGATGGGATCCTGCCATAGCAATTCTTCCTGTGGTACCTCAGGGCCCAGGTAACGTTCACGGGGGCCCATATCGCGGTGCGTTAATTTAAACCATGCACGCGCAAAAGCATCTGCAAATTCTTCCGGATTTTCAAAAAAGCGCCTTGATATTTTTTCGTAAGCCGGATCAACCCTTAAAGCAAGATCGGTAGTAAGCATGGCCGGCCGATGTTTTTTTGAGCTGTCATACGCATCAGGAATAATGGCTTCGGCATCTTTAGCTACCCATTGGTGCGCGCCGGCCGGACTTTTAGACAATTGCCATTCAAAGCCAAACAGGTTTTCAAAAAAATTATTGCTCCAATGGGTTGGTGTTTTGGTCCATGTTACTTCCAGTCCACTGGTAATCGTGTCGGCACCTTTGCCAGAACCATAGCTGTTGCTCCAGCCGAAGCCCTGCATGTGGATGCCGGCAGCTTCTGGCTCTTTGCCAACATGATCAGTAGGCGCAGCGCCATGGGTTTTGCCAAAGCTATGCCCACCGGCAATTAATGCAACCGTTTCCTCATCGTTCATGGCCATCCGGCCAAATGTATCGCGGATGTCTTTGGCGGCAGCAACAGGATCAGGGTTACCGTCAGGGCCTTCGGGATTCACATAGATCAACCCCATTTGTACAGCGGCAAGCGGTTTTTCCAGGTTGCGGGAGTGAATGTCACCGTCGGCATCATCGTCTGATACCGTTACGCCATGCCCCTCTACCACACCATGTGAACCATGTGCATAACGCAGATCTCCACCCAACCAGGTGGTTTCAGCGCCCCAATACACGGATTCATCCGCTTCCCATACATCTTCACGTCCACCGGCAAAGCCAAAGGTTTTAAAACCCATTGATTCCAGTGCTACGTTACCGGTAAGGATCATCAGATCGGCCCATGAAATTTTACGGCCATATTTTTGTTTGATAGGCCACAGCAGCCTGCGGGCTTTATCGAGGCTTACGTTATCGGGCCAGCTGTTAAGTGGTGCAAAACGTTGTAGCCCTGCGCCGGCACCTCCGCGTCCGTCGCCCACACGATAGGTTCCTGCACTGTGCCATGCCATGCGGATGAATAAACCGCCATAGTGACCAAAGTCTGCCGGCCACCAGTCCTGTGAGTCGGTCATGAGTGCATGAAGGTCTTTTTTCACTGCTGCAAGGTCAAGGCTTTTAAAAGCTTCGGCATAATTAAAATCTTCACCCATCGGGCTTGATAAAGAGGCGTGCTGTCGCAGGATATTCAGCTTTAACTGGTTAGGCCACCAATCGCGGTTCCGGGTGCCACCACCGCCAACATTGTGCTTCATGCTGCCATTGTGAAAAGGGCATTTACTGATGTCATTTGATTCGTTTTCCATATTTATAAGTTTATATATTGAACACGTACTTGCACCTATCGGTTGTACAGTGATATAAAATTATGACATTGGGAGATACAATCACAATCAATTAAATCTATATCCAATAGTTAAAATTTATTAAGTTTCATCCATATTTTCTGTCAGGGCTGTTTTCCCTAATAAAACCTTGTATAATAATTAAATAATCGGTAGTGTCTCATTGAATAGTTGATCAATGCAAATTTTTCAATCTCATGGACTATCTTTAATGCACATTCTAATTCAATGAAACCAGGCAGTAAAAAAAGAACACCACACATAATCGACTATGAAAAAAACGCACTATTTTTTTATGTTTTCCTGCTTCCTCATGCTTGGCTGTACCGGAGTAAAAAAGCTGGCCGATACCGGCAATACCGACAAAGGCTGGAAAAAGCTATTTAATGGAACTGACATTAACAATTGGTTTGTCAAGATCAATCACCACCTGGTTGGCGAAAACTATGGGAATACGTTTCGGGTAGAAGATGGCATAGTCAAAATCAGATATGATCAGTACGGCGAGTTCAACGATCAGTTTGGCCACCTGTATTACAAAACGCCGTTTTCTTACTATCACCTACGGTTTGAGTATCGCTTTGTGGGTAAACAACAAAAAGGCGCGCCAGACTACACGCTCCTTAACAGCGGGGTCATGTTTCATTCGCAGGATCCCAGGACAATGCTAAAGGATCAGGATTGGCCAATATCGATAGAAATGCAGTTATTAGGTGGTCTTGGCGACGGAAAATCAAGACCAACAGGCAATATGTGCTCACCTGGTACCGATGTTGTTTATAAAGGAAAGGTTTCGCCTGACCATTGTATCAATTCTACTTCAAAAACCTATGACGGTGAGCAGTGGGTAAAGGGAGAACTAATAGTTCAGGGCAACAAATTAATTACGCATATCATCAACGGCGATACTGTGCTGCAATATTCAAGGCCTACCATTGGCGGCGGCGTGGCACATGGCTACGATCCAAAGTACAAACAGGACGGGAAATTACTAAGCAGCGGCTTTATCGCCTTACAAAGTGAAGGACAGCCTGTCGATTTCAGGAATATAGAGATTAAACAATTGCCAGATTCAGATCGTTAAAATTAAGCAAAAGGTTAAGCCTCCTCTCGCGGTGCTCGCTCTGGTTAACAAAAAAGTGATCTTGCCAATGGCAAGATCGCTTTTGATCATCATATAAGTTGTTTTAAATTATTTACTTAGCTTTTTATCCTTTTTCAATATTTTTTCATCGGCTTTGCTTACCTCTTTCATCATGGTAAAGTGGTCGCCAATTTTCCCGTCTGCACAAATCCATTTCAGATCTAACTGGTTACCCTGTACCTCCAGCATCACCGCCCCTCCTATTTCATTATTGGAATAATACATGGCATTATGTGGCCAGCCTGCTTTATGACCGCCTTGTGCTCCTGCCGAGCCGCTCACTACGTATACGGTACCGTTTGTATTTATTTTACTTTTTAAATAAGGAGCGGAGTTTTTACTACCGTCATAAAGCGCACTTGAATTACTCAGGTTATATTTAGCGGCATCAAAATCGGCCTCTTTGCCATAATAGCCCTTCATTAATTTTGAACGCTCATAAACATGGCTATGACCGCAAAGTATCAGATCCACACCGTTATCCTCTAATGTTTTGATGAAATGTTCCCTGATCTTTACCAATAACGTCTCGGTATCAGAATCGTGTGAACCCATGGTATAAGGAGGGTGATGCCAGTATGCCACTACCCATTTGTTCGTGTTAGCCTGCAAGTCCTTTTTAACCCATTCGGCCTGCTCGCCCATTTCATCATAAATATGCTTGCCTTTAGTGTCCGGGCCATAAGAATCGAGCGCCAGGAAGTGCACGTTGCCTACATCAAAGGAATAGTATGATTTTGTATTGGAAGGCAGCCCACCAGCTTCGCCTTTGGTTGGGACAGAGAAATTCTGGTAGTAAGCAATTTTAAACTGATCGGTTACCGCGGCAGATTGCAGATCATGATAATCGTGGTTGCCAGGAACGGGAAATAAAGGAAAGCGCTTTAACATGGTGGCCTGGTAGTTATTAAAAAACTTGGCCTGAAATTCCGCATCTGTTCCGTCAGAATAAGCGTTGTCGCCCATAAGTATCCAGGCGTTCAGGTAATTATCGCCCAGGTATTTTACAATCTGGTCCCTAACGTTACGCTGGTTAATGGAGTTGTTACCGCAGTCACCAAAACCGGCAACCCTCATCAATGTCTCGCTGCCCTTTTCCGGAAGCGTATAAAAATAATTATTTTCATCGCCCTGCAGGATATTCTTGGTTAGGTTACCTATAGCATAATAGTATTTGGTCAGTGGTTTTAAGCCCGACAGTTTAATTATATGCTCTGAAACCAGTGTAGAATCACTGGTTTCCATATCCAGGTTACCTGAGGTTAATCCGTAACGAACTTTACTCCTGTCGTAAACATTGGTCCGCCACCTGATGGTCATACTGGTTGGCGTGGCAACCTGGAGGTACGGGCCTCTTAATAACCCGGTCTGGTAAGAATGGGATACTGCCTTCGGTGTTTTTTCAGCATCCGCGGCATCTTCCTGGGAGAATACCAGCGCGGGTAAAGTCAGCAGAAAAAGGAAAAATAATGAAATTGTTTTCATACAAGTAATTATGATTTGTGATTTATTTGAATGTATTATGTTATGGCTGGTGCTTTACTGCGGTTAAGGGTTCATCTGTTAAAGAATTGATAAATTGAATGATCTCACCGCATTCCTCTTTTGATAAGTTCAATGGTTTTGACGGTAATGTTTGTTCGGCTATGTTTAACCC
>NZ_JBFUJG010000130.1:0-13565 GCF_056401495.1 Mucilaginibacter sp. P4_E8 | reverse complement strand
ATGAAACTTTTTTGTGGGGATCACTACAGCTTCGCCAGGTAAGGTTTTGATTTTAAAATGTTTAATTAATAAAACGGAAACCATGCCAACCAATATAGCGCTACCAATAATGCCGTACATGTGGAAGGATTGCAACCTGAACATTTCCTGTATCCTAAACCAGGATATAACCTCTGATTTAACCAGCACTATTCCAAAAAGCAAGCCTGTAATAAGATATTTGATGTTACGCATATTTATAGCTGGATAATGTCTGGTAAAATAAACCAGGTCATGATAAAGCCGCCAATCATAAAACAACAGGTAGCTACCATTGATGGCCATTGCAAAGTTGATATACCCATTATAGCATGACCCGATGTGCAGCCACCGGCATACCTTGTACCAAAGCCAACCATAAAACCGCCAATAACTATAAAAATGAAGCCCCTTAATGTTAACAGTTGCTGAAAGCTGAATATATCCCCTGGCAATAAGCCGCTAAAATCATTAACGCCCTGTTGTTTGAGCAGGGTAGCAGTTTGCGGGTTAATATTAACCGCATGATTTCCTGATAAATATTGAGTGGCTATATATCCGCCAAGCATAATGCCTGCAACAAAAAACAGGTTCCAGCTCTCTTTTTTCCAGTCGTACTTAAAAAATGGAATATTTGCAGGCAAACAGGCAGCGCAGATATGCCTTAGTGAAGACGATATACCAAATGCCTTATTGCCCATTAATAAAAGGGCGGGCACAACAAGGCCTATCAGAGGGCCTGCCACATACCAGGGCCAGGGTTGTTTAAAAAAGTCCATAATTACAAGCCATACTCATCCTAACAAAGGTATCTATAGTAAATAGCAATACTATAATTTGTACCAGTGCTATTTACACGAGTAAAAGTAATTTTATTTTTTTATTTGTTTTAATCAACTGTATCAATATATTTACAATAGTTTATACCCCTTGTTAATTACTTCATTTGGTGAAAAAGCTTATTGCCATATTATTATTAAATGTACACCTGTTCAATTTGGGCGGATACAATTTGGTATTTAAGTATTTAATTCACCGGTCGGAAGTTCAGATAGTTAAACAGATCTACGAAAACAAGGTAGACTCCACCAAACTTGTTGAAATAAAGCTTCCCGTGCATTTACCGGGTATTCACGAGTGGAGTGATTACGTAGTTGATCATGGCCAGCTTCAGCTAAAAGGCGTTTATTATAATTATTTAAGATATAAAGTTACCAGAGACACGATGTCATTCATTTGCATTGCCAATAGTGTTAAAACCCGCCTTGTAACTGCAAACTTAATTATCGCCAAAGAGTTCAGCGATGTTCCCCTGAGTAAAAAAGGACATGAATCCTCCCTTAAAAAAGTAAGTTTCGGTAGTGAATATAGTTTCCAGGAAATGCATTACCAATTTTTAGCATTTTCAACAATGCTTAAAATGCGCATAAACCCTATATCTTACCATTTAAATTCTCCCTTTATCGAATCGCCCGGCAAACCGCCAGATTTTACCTGCTAATTATTACCTGTAAATTATGATGTTGAATTGCTTTATATGCTTTAATTAAAGCTATAAATCCGTTTGATGATTGTTCAAGAACAAGTTGTTGCATTTTATTGTAATGCGCATGTTATTAACTATAACATAGTTTACACTCAATTATCTTTTTATTGCTGATAAATTATTAAGAACATTCTTATTCAGGGTGCTTTAGAATAATTGTCTTTCAGCCTGTTTCTAATTATTTTATTAGCAAAACCCTAATTAATATATATGATGAAATTTTTATCAATGAATTTTTACAGGTGCTGTTTAGTTACGGCTTGCTGTCTTACGCTTTCGCAATTTGCTAAGGCCCAAACAGATGCCGACGCGCTCATGATCCCTAAAAATTATTTTTGTGCCGCCGGTATATATACCTACAGCAGTTGGGATCATTACTGGGAAGGTACCTTTAAACGCGATAACCCTAACTTAGGTACCGTGAGCACCAATACGTATATGGTGGGCGGTACTTACGGACTATCAAACCGTATTAACCTAACACTGATGGTGCCTTATGTTAAAACCCATGCAACAGCCGGAACTCTAAGAGGGGAACAAAATTTTCAGGACCTGAGTGGGTCTATAAAATGGATGGCCATTAAAGAGGAGTTAGGCAAAGGATTATTTAGTTTCCATGCTATTTTATCCGGATCGATCCCGTTAACTAATTACGAAGCCGATTTTTTACCCTTATCAATAGGTTTGCACAGCAAGAATGTGGCTTTACGTGGTTTGCTTAATTATCAAACAGGTAGGTTCTTTGTAGCTGGTGCCGGGCAATACATTAGGCGCAGCAATATCACTATTGACAGAAATTCATACTACACAACCGAAATGCATTATACCAATGAGGTTGAAATGCCAAATGTTACCAACTTTTTTGTAAGCTCGGGTTTTCGCAGCTTAAAATTTAATGCCGAGGCCGTGTTGACTAAAGTAACGACCCTTGGCGGTTTTGATATCAGGAAAAATGACATGCCTTTTCCGAGCAATAAAATGAATGCTACCATTGCCGGGCTGATATTGAAATACAGCTTCCAGTCTATCAGTGGTTTGGAGTTTACCGCTGGTGGTAATTATGTTTTAAAAGGCCGAAACGTTGGGCAAACAAGAAGCTTTTACGGAGGCGTGTATTATGTTTTTAGCACTAAGAAAGAGAAATAGACAGGTAGATATTTAATGATAATTGATATGAAAAGAACATTACTTTATATAATCCCAACCATCCTTTTAGGTGTAACCATTTTTGGTTCATCATGTAAAAAAGATGTTGTTGACCGCACTTCACTGTATCCTGCGCTTGCACCGGGTAATATTGATCTGAATGCTGATACCTGGAAGCCGGTACTGGTGACCGATTTTAGTGTACTGAATGTGGCGGCACCAGATGCCATTGCATCGCCGGCTTATGTTGCCGATATAAATGAAATCAAAGCGCTTCAGCGTAATCTAAGCAGTGATCAGAAGGCATCTATTAAATACTGGAGCGCTGGCTCGGTATTACGTTGGAATGAGATATTGCGTGAGTTGGTAGCAAAGCATAATGTACCGCCATATCAGAACCCTGATGGTACTTACCCGGCCCCTAATTCGGCCAATCCCTTCAATTATCCCGAATTCCCTTTTTCAAATCCGCCGTACGCGGCACGTGCCTATGCTTATGTAAGTGCAGCGCAGTATGATGCGTTGGTTGCTGCCTGGCATTTTAAAAATATATACAAACGCACAGCTCCTTACAAAAATGATTCAGGAGTTCAGGCTTTAGTTCCGGCATCTGAATTGCCATCATATCCGAGCGAGGATGCTGTTGCTGCCGGTGCTGCCGTTGAGATAATGAAATTATTATTTCCAACCGAAATAGCTTTTATTCAGCAAAAGGCTGATGAGGAAAAATTATACAGAATAATGGCTGGCGCCAATACCAGGGGAGAGCTAAACGCGGGCGAATCATTAGGTAAACAGGTTGCCGCCATATTTGCAACGCGTGCACGTGCTGACCGCGCCGGAAAAGCTATTGGTACTCCAGATATTTGGAAAAGTTTTGAAACATTAGCCAGTAGTAAAGGTGAGAAATTCTGGATTAGCCTGGAAACACCTAAAAGGCCTCCTATGTTGCCGCTGTTTTCAAAAGTTATTCCGTTTTTATTCGATACACTTACTGTAGTAGCCATCAGACCAGGTCCACCATATTTAACTAATTCTCCTGAATTTAAAAAGGAAACAGAAGAGGTATTGGCATTTAGCAAAGACAGGTCACGCGCACATGAAGAACAGGTAGCATTTTGGGCCGATGGTGTGGCTACCTATACACCAACAGGCCACTGGAACGCCATTGCTGCTGATGAATTTGTAAAACAAAAATATAGTGAAGTACGCTGGGCGCGTAACTTTGCATTACTAAACATGGCCGAAATGGATGCCGCTATAGTTTGCTGGGATACAAAGTATTTTTACTTTAACCAGCGCCCGTCACAGGCAAACCCTGAAATTAAAACTTTAACAGGGGTGCCAAATTTTCCGGCGTATACATCCGGGCACTCTAATTTTAGCGGAGCAGCCTCGACAGTATTAACCTATTTGCTTCCTGACAGGGGTACTAAATTTACTGACCTGGCGCATGATGCTGCCATGTCAAGGTTATACGGTGCTATTCATTATCGTAGTGATTGTGAAGTTGGTCTGGTAACCGGCAACAAAGTTGGCCAGTACGCGGTGCAAAGGGCCAAAACAGATGGAGCAGATAAATAATAATCCGAAGTATTAAAATTGATAAAATGTTACGTTTAACTACCGATCAAAAAATTTATTTCACACTTCGCCTCGCTGTGGCTATGTGCTTTATTGGGCATGGCGCATTCGGTATTATAACCAAACCAATATGGTGCAATTATTTTGCATTGGTTGGTATTGGTCAGAATGCAGCTTACCGTTTAATGCCGGTTGTGGGTGTTGTTGACATATTGATGGGTATATCCATGCTTATTTACCCCATACGCGCTGTGGCCGGATGGTTGGTTATATGGGGTTTAATCACCGCATCTATGCGCCCTTTATCAGGAGAGCCATTTGCTGAGTTTATTGAACGTGCAGGTAATTTTGGGGCTCCCTTTGTGCTATTGTTATTACAGGGCGGTTTTAAAATACCCGTTAAGCAATGGTTTAACCGTATGGATGATAACGTGGTTATTAATGCATCCACTTTGAAAACGGTTATTAATTGCTTAAGGGTGTTTGCATTTTTGCTGCTGTTGGGGCATGGGTGCCTTAATTTTATAGAGAAGGCCAGCCTGGTTAATCAATATAATTCCATAGGTTTTCATGATCCCGGCAAAACAGCCCAGATAGTAGGAGTATTTGAAATAATAGCAGCTTTTTCGCTATTGATCCGTCCTTTTAAAAATTTATTACTCGTATTTATCATTTGGAAAATAACAAGTGAGCTGTTTTATCCGCACTATGAAATGTTTGAATGGATAGAGCGGGGGGGCAGCTATGGTGTATTGCTGGCTTTATGGTTCGCGGTTAAAAAAGCGCCATCGGGGTTTATCGTCTTTCCGTGGAAAAATATAAATAAACTGAGAGTTAGTTGATCAAAATAAAATCCTGTATGAGAGCAGGTTAAAGTCAGGCTTAAATGCCTGACTTTATTTAAAAAATTTGTCTTAAACCTTTAAAAATCATCATAAAAAACAACATGAAATTTACTCTAAAATTCTTTTTCGCAATAGCTTTTTACACAGTATTTACTTATACTCATGCAAACGCCCAGGGATGTGTAGCCATTAAGAGCAGTGGCCCGCTTGCCAACATGGAACACCCCATGCAGGATTCCAGCAGTAAAGGTTGGCAGCTTTCTGTATCATACCGATACTTTAAATCATTCCGTCATTTTAAAGGTGCTGATGAACAAAAACAACGCCTGGTAATAGGCAACGAGGTGATAAACCATCAAAGCACCATTGATTTGGGTATAACCAGGATTTTTAACCAGTATTGGTCGGTATCTGTTGGTATGCCTTATCTCATCAATACCCGTTCGTCATTATATGAACATGGTGGTAAAGAGAGGCATAGTTCATACTCGCATGGAATTGGCGATATGCGCATAGTTGCCAACAGATGGTTGTTTAACAGTCATACTGCATCAAAGGGCAACATTCAGGTAGGCCTGGGTGTTAAACTGCCAACCGGCGATTACAATTACCAGTCTAAATTTTTTAATGTAACGCCAGAAACACGCCCGGTTGATCAATCTATCCAGTTGGGCGATGGTGGTGTTGGTATTATTGCTGAAATGAACGGATTTTTAAACTTTACCAGTCGGTTTAGTGGATATACCAATCTGTATTATATGGCAAATCCACGCAACACCAATGGTACCCGCACTTACCGCGAGGTATTAAGCGCCTCATTAGCTAACGAGGCTATATCAAGCGTACCTGATCAATATCTGGCAAGGATTGGAGTAAACTATACATTTGGCGGGGCATTAAACGCACTTACTTTATCTGCAGGTGGAAGAATAGAAGGTATCCCGGTACATGACCTGATTGGTAAAAGTAATGCATTTCGCCGTCCGGGATATATCATATCCGCAGAGCCYTCAATAAATTATAGTTTAAAAAGGATAAACATTTTTGCTAATGTACCTATCGCCTTAAAACGTGACCGTACACAAAGTGTAACCGACAAAGAAAACAGCATCAGAACGGGTACTTATGTTATAGGCGACGCTGCGTTTGCAGATTACTCTATAAATATTGGTGCATCTTTTAGATTTTAAAACATATATACAGAGTTTAGTTGATAAGTAGAAGCCGGGAGTGAGATCCCCGGCTTTTTTGTTGTTATTTATTGGTTAATCTTTATAATTTTATCGCATGAACACTCCAGAAGAAAACTTTGCAGCGTTGGGTTTAAACCTACCGCCTGCACCAAAGCCGCTTGGCGTTTATAAACCATGTTTAATTGATGGCAAATACCTGTATTTGTCAGGTCATGGTACCGTACAGGACGATGGTACGCTGATCATCGGTCGTATTGGCGATACTATTTCACAGGAAGATGGTAAACTGGCTGCCCGTCAGGTTGGTTTAGCTATGCTGGCCACCATTAAAGCCAATATAGGCAGTCTTGATAAAGTAAAAAGAGTAATAAAAGTATTGGGTATGGTTAATTGCACACCTGATTTTGAGAAACATCCCTTTATTATAAACGGCGCAAGTGAACTTTTTGCCAAAGTATGGGGCGAAGAAAATGGCATTGGCGTACGCAGCGCGGTAGGTATGGGTTCATTACCCGATAATATCCCGGTAGAGATAGAGGCTTTGTTTGAATTAGCCTGAGAATAGTTTTAAGCGTTTTGAGTAGTGAGTTTTGAGTTGTTAAATAATTTGTCGAAAACCATGGCAATTTTTTAATCTGATGAATCTCGGTTCAGACAAAAACTCAGCACCAGTACTCAAAACTCACTACCCAAAACTCACAACTCATGACTCAAGATTGGTATATAATCAACGACGTTGAAAAGCTGGATACTCCGGCCCTGGTAGTTTATCCTGATAGGGTAAAAGCAAATATTGATCTGCTAAAATCCATGATCAATAATGTTGATCGGTTACGTCCGCATGTAAAAACCTATAAAAATAAGGAAGTTACCTTATTGCTGCTTGCCGCGGGTATCCATAAGTTTAAATGCGCTACTATTGCCGAGGCTGAATTGCTGGCAGTTTGTAAAGCACCCGATGTACTGCTTGCTTATCAGCCGATTGGCCCCAAACTTTATAGGTTCGTCAAGCTGATGCAAACGTATTCTCATACAAAGTTTTCATGTTTGGTTGATAATGCCGTTGCTGCAAAAGAAATATCTGATATTGCAGAAGCTAATAAGTTAACGATCAATGTTTACCTCGATCTTAACGTTGGCATGAACCGCACAGGCATAGCTGCGGGCTTTGAAGCGCTGCAGCTATATATGGATTGTGCGGTATTGTCCGGTCTTAACCCGGTTGGCCTTCATGCCTATGATGGGCATATTCATGATGTTGATCTTGAAACCCGTACAGAGCGTTGTAATGCGGGTTTTGAACCGGTATTAAAGCTGCAACAGGATTTGAAACAAAGGGGCTATCCCGAACCTATTATTGTGGCTGGTGGATCTCCCACGTTTCCTATTCACTCCAAAAGAAAACAAGTTGAGTGCAGTCCCGGAACTTTTGTTTATTGGGATAAAGGTTATCAACTGGGAATGCCTGAACAGCCGTTTTTACCAGCCGCATTGGTAATTACAAGAGTAATATCCCTGCCTGATGCGACTAAAGTTTGCCTGGATGTTGGGCATAAATCAGTATCTGCTGAAAACGAATTGAACAAACGAATTTATTTTTTAAATGCCCCCGAACTTAAACCAGTAGGGCAGAGCGAAGAGCATTTGGTGGTAGAGGCTGGTAAAGATCATGCTTACCAGGTGGGTGATGTACTATATGGCATGCCACATCATATATGTCCAACTGTAGCTTTATATGAGCGCGCTTATATAATTGAAAATAATACACTTAATGGCGAATGGCTTAATGCCGCACGTGACCGTAAAATAACTATCTGATATGTTTATAATTGATGCCCATTTAGATTTAAGCATGAACGCGCTGGAGTGGAACCGCGACCTGACTCGTCCGCTTGCCGAAATTAACCAGCGTGAAGAAGGCTTAACCGATAAACCTGATCGTGCTAAAGCTGTAGTTTCATTATCCGAATTGCGTAAAGGCAACATTGGTTTGGTGGTTGCTACACAAATTGGGCGTTATGTAGCTCCTGATAATCCATTGCCAGGCTGGCATTCACCAGAACAGGCCTGGGCACAAACCCAGGGGCAGGTAGCCTGGTATAAAGCCATGGAAGATGCTGGTGAAATGGGTCAGGTAAATGACCTGCCATCATTGGAAAAACACCTTAAACTTTGGAACGATGGTCAATCAACCAATCATAAACCTGTAGGCTATATTTTAAGCCTGGAGGGTGCTGATTCAATTGTTACTGTACAACATCTTGAACGTGCTTATAATTACGGTCTGCGTGCCGTTGGCCCTGCACACTATGGCCCCGGCAGGTATGCACAAGGCACCGATGCCACTGGGTATATGGGACCCAAAGGACATGAATTGCTAAAAGAAATGGAGCGGCTGAATATTATTTTGGATGCCACCCACTTATGCGATGACAGCTTTTGGGAGGCACTGGATAATTTTAATGGCCACGTATGGGCCAGCCATAATAACTGCCGGGCGCTGGTAAACCACAACCGCCAGTACAGTGATGAAATGATTAAAGCGCTGATTGATCGTGGTGCCGTGATCGGTGCTGCATTGGATGCCTGGATGATGGTACCAGGATGGGTTAGAGGGGAGTCGACACCCAAGGGGATGAATTGCAACCTTGAGGTGATGGTTGACCATATTGACCATATTTGCCAGATAGCAGGAAATGCCCTGCACA
This sequence comes from Mucilaginibacter sp. P4_E8, assembly GCF_056401495.1. Taxonomy (NCBI): domain Bacteria; kingdom Pseudomonadati; phylum Bacteroidota; class Sphingobacteriia; order Sphingobacteriales; family Sphingobacteriaceae; genus Mucilaginibacter; species Mucilaginibacter sp. P4_E8. Next base: position 4,525 of record NZ_JBFUJG010000130.1, on the reverse strand, counting down.
TTGGCATGGGCTCAGATCTTGACGGTGCCTTCGGTCGCGAGCAGTGCCCTTATGATCTGGAAACTATTGCTGATCTGCAAAAAGTGCCCTCACTGCTAAAAAAACGTGGCTATACCGATGCAGATATTGAAAATATGATGCACGGTAACTGGTTGCGGTTTTTAAGGAATGCCTGGGCGTAGGGAATTGGAGGTAAGAAATAAAACTATGTCATTGCGAGCGACAGCGTGGCAATCTCATAGGACGAGTAACGAACTTTGCTTGTGCAACCTGTATGGTGAGATTGCCACGCTGTCGCTCGCGATGACAAATTAGGATAACATCCCTACATTCTTCACATTGATGTAAAACAAACCCTGCATTAGTGTTAACTTTCCTCAAATAAGCATACTTTGCAAACACTTGCTTAAAAAGCAGCATTATACTGTGAGGGATTTTTACAATGAATGCAGAACAATCAAGGTTAAAAGACACAAGCTGGAAAAAATGGGGCCCTTATGTAAGCGACCGGCAGTGGGGGACCGTTAGGGAGGATTATAGCGCCAATGGCGATGCCTGGAACTTTATTACTCATGACATGGCCCGCAGTAAAGCCTATCGCTGGGGCGAGGAAGGCATTGCAGGTATTTGCGACAGGCAGCAAAATCTGTGTTTTGCCATCGCTCTTTGGAATAAAAAAGATCCCATTATTAAGGAACGCTATTTTGGTCTCAGCAACCCTGAAGGTAACCACGGGGAGGATGTAAAGGAACTGTACTATTACCTGGATAGTACGCCTACGCATTCGTACATGAAAATGCTGTATAAATATCCACAGCAGGAGTTTCCTTATGATTGGCTGCGCTCCGAAAACAAACGCCGTACCCGTAATGATCCCGAATTTGAACTGTTTGACACCGGGATATTTGACAAGGATGCCTATTATGATGTTTTTGCCGAATACGCCAAAAATGCGCAGGATGATATTCTGATCAGGATAACCGTACACAACCGTGGTGATCAGGACGCGGCGTTAAATGTAATGCCAACCCTGTGGTTTCGTAATACCTGGAGCTGGGGATACAAGGACTATAAGCCTTATTTAGCTGCCAATGGGCAGGGAAAGATAGAGGTATCGCATAAAGATCTTGATCCTTTATGGCTACATACCGAAGGTTCGTGTAGTTTATTGTTTTGTGAAAATGAGACCGATACACGCCGCCTGTATAACTATGATAATGGGATTAAATATCCTAAAAGCGGTATTAACGATCATATAGTCCACGGGGCAGATACCATTAACCCCAGGAACACAGGTACAAAAGCTTCGGTTAATTACGATATAACCGTTGCCGCCAAGCAAAGTGTAACCATACGTTTGCGGTTATCTCCCGATGCCGACTACAGTTTTGAGGATTTTGACCAGATATTTAATACCCGCATTGCCGAAGCCAATCAGTTTTATAATGACATACACGGCACTAAACAGACTGAAGATCGCAACCTGATACAAAGACAGGCTTTTGCGGGTATGTTATGGAACAAGCAGTTCTACTATTCCGATATCCGTCACTGGCTCAGAGGCGATCCGGCACAGCCTAAACCACCTGAGCAAAGAAAAAATGCCCGTAACAGTAAATGGATGCACCTGAATACCAGAGATGTGGTATCCATGCCCGATAAATGGGAATACCCCTGGTTTGCGGCCTGGGATCTGGCCTTCCATTGTTTGCCACTGGCCAGGATCGATATGGTTTTCGCTAAAAACCAGCTGATATTGCTTACCCGCGACTGGTATATGCACCCGAACGGGCAGCTTCCTGCTTATGAGTGGGATTTTAGCGATGGTAATCCTCCTGTGCATGCCATGGTTGCCTGGAGTGTTTATAAAACCGACAAAGAAGCCAATAATGGAAAGGGAGACACCTACTTTCTGGAAAGGATATTCCATAAGCTGATGCTCAATTTTACCTGGTGGGTAAACCGTAAGGATGCCTCTGGTAACAATGTTTTTGAAGGTGGATTTTTGGGCCTGGATAACATTGGTGTTTTTGACAGGAACATGCATTTGCCAATGGGCCAGCACCTGGAGCAGGCTGATGGTACCAGTTGGATGGCCATGTACTCGCTCAATCTACTGCGTATTGCTACTGAACTGGCTGAAAAGAATAAGGCCTACGGCGATATCGCATCCAAGTTTTTTGAGCATTTTATATACATCGTAGGGGCTATGTCAAACCTGGGCGATAATAATGAAGGTCTTTGGGATGATGAAGATGGGTTCTTTTATGACCAAATTAGTTTTCCTGATAATGGTTCGATAAAAATGAAGGTAAGGAGCATAGTAGGGTTGATTCCCTTATTTGCTACCGAAGTGCTCAATGAAACTGATATAACCGATAGCCCGATATTCAGGGATCGTATGAAATGGTTTGCCGAAAACAGGCCCGACCTGGCATCACTGGTTTCGCGCTGGAACGAAAAAAGTGCAAATGGGAAGCATCTTATTAGCCTACTGCGGGGTTTCCGCATGAAATCCCTGCTTAAATATATGCTCGATGAAAATGAGTTTTTAAGCGATTATGGTATTCGTTCCTTGTCAAAATATCACCTGGAACACCCTTATCATGTCGCGGTGAACGGCGTGGAGTTTGGTATTGCTTACACACCTGCAGAAAGCGACAGCGGCTTGTTTGGTGGTAACAGCAACTGGCGTGGGCCCATCTGGATGCCCATAAATTACCTGATCATCGATAGTCTGCACCGGTTTTACGAGTACTATGGTGATGATTTTAAAGTAGAATGCCCTACAGGATCTGGTAATTATATGAACCTCAAAGAAGTGGCTAACGAACTTTATCGCCGGGTATCAAAATTGTTTTTACGTGATGATAAAGGCAACCGGCCGGTATTTGGTAATTACCAAAAGCTGCAAACTGATCCTAATTTTAAGGACTATATACTTTTTTATGAATTTTTTGATGGCGATAATGGTCGTGGGGCCGGTGCATCCCATCAAACCGGCTGGACAGGGTTAATTGCCAATTGTTTGTATGTGTGATTACTTTTTTTCTACACGCCATTGCGAGGAATGAAGACAAACGACCGAAGGGAGCTCATTAATACAAATAAAAATAAACACAACATTAATAATCTCTATGCTATACAGAGAAGATAGATTGAATAACTGACTTGCCTATATAAAAATTGCTTCGTTCCTCGCAATTGAAGCGATGGGTGAAATACTTCTCATTATTTTATTGTGTCTTTTTTACACAATAAAATTTATTTGATGCCGAAAATTATTTAGTTTTACTGTACCACTTATAAAAACTAAAAATTATCAGCATGAATTACAACAGGAGGAAATTTATTCAAAGCGCTGGTGCACTGGCGCTTGGCGGCATAGCTTTATCTGGCAGGGCCGGTACTTTATTAAGCAATGTAGAGGTTCAACATCCGGTAGGTTTGCAGCTGTATACATTTTTTGGCATCATTGACGAAGATGTAAAAGGCACCCTGACCAAAATCGCGGGTCTCGGTTACAAAGAAATGGAATCGGCATTTAGCAAAAAAGGCGGCTACTACGGCATGAGCCCAAAAGAGTTTAAAGCTATGGTGAATGATCTGGGTATGGCCTGGACATCACATCATGTACTGGGTGCCCCGTTCAAACTTCCTCCGGGAACAAAAATGCCTGTCGGTGCCGATGGCAAACCAATGGTGATACCCCCAATGAAAAACCTGCGGGACAATATGCAGCAACTTGTTGATGACGCTGCCGAAGGTGGCATCAGTTACCTGGTTTGCGCAAACTCGCCAACTGCTACACTTGATGAAATAAAATCGACCATTGAGGTGTTAAATAAAACAGGAGAAGCCACTCAAAAGGTAGGGATACAATTCGCTTACCATAATCACGATATGGAATTTCATGCGGTTGATGGCAAAGTACCGTACGATCTGTTGCTTAGTGAAACTGATCCTAAAAATGTAAAAATGGAGCTTGACCTGGCCTGGGCTATAAAAGGCGGTAAAGATCCGGTTGAAATGTTTAAACAGCACCCCGGACGTTTCCCGTTGTGGCATGTAAAAGACCTTGATGCAGGCCGGCAAAATATACTCCCGGTAGGCAGCGGTACTATCAATTTTAAACCCATTTTCGCCGCCGCAGCATCAGCAGGTATGCAGCACTTTTTTGTGGAGCATGACATGCCTAAGGACGCACTGGCAAGTGTAACCAGCAGTATTAGTTATTTGAAGAATACCTTGAAGGTATAGGTATTTACCCACCATTCTCCAACACGTCATTGCCTTTAGATTAGCTTCAACAAAATAATATAGGTTATTATTATTGTTGAAGCTTTCTTTTTGCTTCTTTTTCTTTGTTAATAACCTTGATTTTTGTGGAAAAAGTTAACAACGGTAAGGGTTCATTATCGTCATTGCCAGGCTTAAAGGCCTATGCCTCGATTAAATCCCTTACCGCTTGTTTTAAACTGTGACATCAAATAGAAATTAGAGTTTGGAAGGCTCATTAGTAAGG
>NZ_JBFUJG010000129.1:0-13718 GCF_056401495.1 Mucilaginibacter sp. P4_E8 | reverse complement strand
ATATGATGCAGTACATCTGTTATGTTGGTAACTGTATTTATCCGGGGATTGCTGTACATTTTTTCGAGCTCGGCATACAAATGGAATAAATGCGTTGATGTTGATTTTGCCGCGCTGAGCCAGTCTATTTTATCCGAAAAAAGGCATAAACCAAAGGCATCGCGCTGTTTTTTAAACAAGTGCATCAATGAGGCTATAGCATAAGTAGAGAACTGCAGCTTATTCAACCCCTTTTCAGGAAAATTCATTGACGATGAAGTATCCAGCAATAAATAACAACGCAGGTTGGTTTCCTCTTCAAACTGCTTTACAAACAATTTATCGGTACGGGCCAGCAGCTTCCAGTCTATATTTTTTACCGATTCGCCGTTATTGTACAAACGGTGCTCTGCAAACTCTACAGAAAAGCCATGAAACGGGCTCTGATGCAAGCCGGTTATAAAGCCTTCAACCACCTGGCGGGCAAGCAGCTCAAGGTTGGCCAGTTGCCTTATTTGCTGATCATCATTAAATTTGGGCATAAGGCTAATATAGGACATAAAAAAAGCGTCACCAAATAAGGTAACGCTTTTCAAGTAATTTAAATATGGTGGATTAAGCTATTTATAAACTTAATTTTGCCTTGTTGATTAAACTAATTGCTTAGCTAATTTATCAGTTAATACTGATTTTGGAACAGCACCAATTTGTTTATCCACAATTTCGCCGTTTTTAAAGAACAATAAAGCAGGGATATTACGGATACCGAATTTCATTGATATTCCAGGATTGTTGTCAACATTAACTTTACCAACAACGGCTTTGCCTTCATATTCTTTTGCTATATCTTCAACAACAGGACCTACCATTCTACACGGACCACACCATTCTGCCCAAAAGTCAATAAGTACAGGTTTGTCTGATTTCAGCACAAGTTCGTCAAAGTTCGCATCAGTTATTTCTAAAGCCATGATTTCTATTTTTTAATTTTTGTATTACAAATATATACTATTCAAATAGCTTGCCACAAGTTACACCTGACAATGTGACAATTATATTAATATAGATTTAAACATCCACCATAACTATCTCTTAGTAAAGTTTTAAAAATATTTCGGCAAAAGCTGAGAATTGGGTTTACATGGTTTACATATTTTATGGTTAACATTGACTTACTTTACTGAAAATCAACTAATTAATTAATTTTAAGCTAATTAATGTAAACCCGCTATATGATGGTAAAAGCAAAGTATTCCATATCATTAACTAAGCTATTTATTAACATTTTACCATTATTGACCATTTGAATGATCCAGTCAGAAAATTAAGAAAATCAAACAATAAAAACCAAGAGATTATTGAGGGACAAAACAAAGAGAGTTTATTTAGAATACCTTTTTGGGGTCGTCAATCTAATAGTATATTGCATTACAGATTATCTGTTTCTGATTTTTTGTTTAAATTCTTCCAACGATAAAGTTGTTGCATTTCCGTTTTCATATTCCTTTAGGCGATCATTTAACTCATTTAAAAAGTCTTTATCTTCCCAAAGGTCAAGTTCCTCTTCAATCTCACTCTCTACCATGGTATAAATAGCCGCCACCTTTTTATCGTCGGCAAAACGGATATATTCATGTAAGCGCTCTCTTATTGTTTCGGTACTCATAAACATAAGCTTTATAAACAAATTTAATCTAAATACTCAACTCTATCAAGCCTTTAATGTAACACCGGCTGTGTATTGGTTAAATTAAAAATATTCGCCATCAGATCATCACTTGGATTAACCCTAAAGTTTTTGGAGGCCAGCTCCACCAGCATCGCTTCTTCCCGGTCTTTGATCTGGAAGCGTAGCTTGCAGTTTTGTACCGGGTATTTTTGATTGTTTTCAGTAATTACATGCTGTATATCATCAAGCAATTTGCTATTAAGCATGTGCACATCTATACACACGGTTAATGATTTGGTAAGCTTATCCCGCATTTCAGATAACAGGCTCATTACCTGTATCCGCAGATCCCAGTTATCCTTTTGACGGAATTTTTCTTCGATATTACCTTTAAGATGCAGGAAATAACCATCCATCATCAGGTTACGGAATTTTACATAATCCTCGCCAAACATCGCAAACTCGTATGATTCATTGTAATCTTCCAGCACAAAGGTACCAAAGGGCTTACCCGTTTTGGTCATTTTATGCTGCACGTTTGATACCAGGCCGCCTATCCTGATCTCGCCTCGTTTACGGAGGTCGTTAAACGCGCCCATAATTTCCTCACCGCCTTCGCCCGAGCGTGCTTTTTGCATCAGTTTCAGATCGCTGATGGTACTGTTGCAAAACCTTTCGAGTTCAACTTTATAATTATCAAGCGGGTGGCCGGTTAGATATATACCGATCACCGTTTTTTCGTATTTCAATTTTTCAATTAATGGCCATTCCTCTGCTTCGGGCATAGCCGGTTCAGGAACGTATGAAGCTACCGATCCGCCAAATAATGACGATTGCGAACTGCTCTGTACATTCTGATAATCATTGGCATATTTTATCAGGCGTTCTACACCGGTTAAAACACCCAGGTCTGTTTTAGCAAAAAACTGCGACCTGTTGATACCAAACTCATCAAAAGCACCTCCATATACCAGGTTCTCGTACGATTTACGGTTTACGCTGCGGGTGTTTGAACGACGGGCAAAATCATAAACAGAAGTATATGGCCCTTTTGCATCGCGCTCTTCAATAATACTTTCAACCGCTTTATCACCCACGCCTTTAACCCCGGTTAATCCAAAACGGATCTGCGCTTTGCTGTTCACCGCAAATGCCATGTCAGACTCATTGATATCCGGGCCTAAAACCTCAACACCCATCCTGCGGCATTCCTCCATAAAAAAGGTGATCTTTTCCATGTTGTTCTGGTTATTTAAAACCGCGGCCATATACTCTGATGGGAAATGCGCTTTTAAATAAGCGGTTTGGTAGGCCACAAAGGCGTAACAGGTGGAGTGCGATTTATTGAAGGCATATTGTGCAAAGGCCTTCCAGTCGGTCCATATTTTGGTAAGCTTATCCTTGGGGTGCCCTTTGGCTATTGCCCCATCCATAAACTGGGCCTCCATTTTGTTAAGCACCTCAATTTGCTTTTTACCCATGGCCTTACGCAACACGTCGGCATCACCCTTACTAAAACCGGCCAGCTTTTGCGACAGCAGCATCACCTGCTCCTGGTATACCGTAATACCATAGGTTTCCCCCAGGTATTCCTCCATATCGGCCAGGTCAAATACTATAGGTTCCCGGCCATGTTTACGATTAATAAAGTTGGGTATATATTCTATCGGTCCCGGACGGTACAGGGCGTTCATGGCAATTAAATCCTCAAACTTATCGGGTTTAAGCTCGCGCAGGTACATTTGCATACCATCACTTTCAAACTGGAACGTACCGTTGGTATCGCCCCTTTGATAAAGCTCATAAGTTTCCTTATCATCAAGCGGTATATAATCAATATCAATGTGTATACCGTGGTTCTGCTTGATCATCCTTAACGCATCCTTAAGAATGGTTAAAGTTTTAAGACCCAAAAAGTCCATCTTGATAACCCCGGCATCCTCAATAACGCGGCCATCATATTGGGTAACCAGCAGGTCAGAGTCCTTCGCCGTAGCAACGGGTACAATGTCCGTCAAATCATAAGGGGCAATAATGATACCCGCGGCATGTACACCGGTGTTACGTACCGAGCCTTCCAACTTTTCGGCTTCACGCAGTACCTGCCCGCGCAGGTCATTGCCGTTTACTATATCCTTTAGTTCGGGTACCTGTTCAATAGCCTCACGAAGGGTAATACCCAGTGTATCAGGCACCAGCTTTTTAATGGCGTTCATTTCAGACAGCGGCATGTCCAGTACCCGCCCCACATCCTGTATACTGGTACGGGCAGCCATGGAGCCATAGGTGATGATCTGCGCCACCTGGTTCTTGCCATATTTATCTACCACGTAATCAATAACCTTTTGTCTGCCGGCATCATCAAAATCCGTATCTATATCGGGCATTGATTTACGATCCGGATTAAGGAAACGCTCAAACAGCAGGTTGTACTTCATGGGGTCGATGTTAGTGATCCCTGTACAATAGGCCACTACTGATCCCGCCGCCGAACCACGGCCCGGGCCAATAAATACCCCGATATCGCGCCCGTGCTTAATAAAGTCGGCCACAATTAAAAAGTAGCCGGCAAAACCCATGGTACGTATGGTGAACAGCTCAAAGTTAATGCGCTCCTCCACCTCGGGCGAAATATCTATATAGCGCTCTTTAGCGCCGGTAAATGTTAAATGTTTTAAATACTCCCATTGGTTAAGCGTATCGGCATCGGGTGTGCTGTGTATCTTAAACTCATCGGGGATAATAAAGTTGGGCAATAAAATATCGCGTTTAAGTTTCAGTACCTCAACCTTATCAACTATCTCATTGGTATTATCCAGTGATTCGGGCAGGTCATTAAACAGGCTGCCCATTTCCTGCTGCGTTTTAAAGTAAAACTGGTCATTAGGGAAACCAAAACGATAACCACGACCACCTTCTTCATCGGTAGCAATGGGTGTGCTCTGCATATCGCCGGTATTAACACACAGCAAAATATCATGCGCGTTGGAATCCTGCTGATCTACATAGTGCGAATCATTGGAGCAAATTACTTTTACATTATACTTTTTAGCATAGGTAAGCAACACCTTATTTACAATGTTCTGATCGGGGATGTCATGGCGTTGCAGCTCAATATAAAAATCCTCGCCAAACAGGTCAAGCCACCATTTAAACTCTGTCTCGGCAGCTTCAGGGGTGTCCCTTAATATCGCCTGTGGTACCGATGCCCCTATGCAGCAGGTGGTGGCAATTAACCCTTTATGGTATTTTAATATCAGTTCCTTATCAATACGTGGCCATTTGCTGTACAACCCTTCCATATACCCCAAAGAGCATAGTTTAACCAGGTTTTTATAACCTTCAGGATTTTTAGCCAGCATCAGCTGGTGGCGGCGTAAGTCTTTTTTCTCTTTGGTAAACTGCTTTTTATGGCGGTCTTCTACCACATAAAACTCGCAGCCAACAATGGGTTTTACGTTGTGTTTTCCAGCTTCGGCAACAAACTTAAACACACCGAACATGTTACCGTGATCGGTTATGGCCAGCGCTTTCATCCCATCTTTGGCGGCCTTTTTATACAGTTTTGATATATCGGCGGCACCGTCAAGTAATGAGAACTGGGTATGTACGTGTAAGTGAGAAAAATCTGGCATAATAAATCCGTTTCAACAAAAATCTGGTAGAAATACAAAGTTATCAAAAAACAAGTCCGGGTGGTCAAGTGTTGAAAAACTATGCTCTTTAATAATTTTTCATCTATGGGCGGAGGGGTTAGATGATTGTGTGTAACTTGAACCGGGATCATCAAAATAGGTATTTAGCATACTATTTGATAGTTTATATATAAAAACAGCATCACCTTTGAAAAATTTATACAATTGAAAAAATTTGGACGAATAGCCCTAAAAACAATACTCTGGATAATTACAAGTGTCATTTTCCTGGTGCTGCTTGTAGTTATTTTAATACAGGTTCCTGCTGTGCAAAATTTCGTTAAAAATAAAGCCGTAAATTTTTTAGAGGGGAAAATTCACACTAAAGTACAAATTGGCCACATTAGCCTGGGCCTGCCTAAACTGTTGATATTGCAGGATGTTTACTTTGAAGATCAGAAAAAAGACACACTTATAGCAGGCGATAAATTAAAGGTTGATATCAGTCTGTTTAAACTGCTTCATAATAAGGTTGAGATCAATGAAATTAACCTGCAGGGTATTACCGCCAATGTAAGCCGCGGGGCCGACAGTGTTTTTAACTTCGACTACATTATCAACGCCTTTGTTGGTGAGCAAAAAAAAGAGGTTAAGCCCGAGGATACTACATCAACCATGAAGTTCTCATTGGATAAGATCAACCTCGACCGGATCAATATCAAATATAAGGATGTAACCACAGGCAATGATGTGCGTTTTTTACTGGGTCACTTTGATACCCGGATAAAGGATTTTGATATGGATAAAATGAAATTTACCATACCCAGGATCACCCTGTCTGATGTTAACGCGCGTATTATTCAAACCCCTGCAGGCTCGTCAATTGCACAGGCCGCCGCGGTTGACACCGCCATCAAGCCCCTTAACATGGACCTTAATTTGGGGATTATTGATGTATCAAAAATAAAGGTTGATTACCGAAGCAGTGAAATGAGCGCCAATGTTAACCTGAACAAGCTTTTGGTTGACATGGATAAGATTGATCTTAAAAACCAAAAAGTAGGCATTAAAAACATCGAACTGAATGATACCAAAGCTGCCCTGAGCCTGACCAAACCCAAAACCGTGCAAAAAGCGGTTGTAAAAACCATCAAGAAACTCGATACCCTGGTTTCATCGCCGCAAACATCAAAATGGGCAGTTACTTTGGGTAAAGTAAGTTTTACCAATGATCATATAAAGTTTGATAACGAAGCGCAAAAAGCCATACCAAAAGGGCTTGACTTTGGGCACATGGATATGCGCAACCTAAACGCCGAAGCCGAAAACATTTCCTACAGCCCTGATACCATTTCGGGTAAAATAAATTCCTTTTCCTTTAATGAAAAAAGCGGTTTAAAGATCAACAAGTTCCATACAGCATTCTTTTACGGTCCAACCAACGCTTACATGAACGATCTGCTGCTGGAGACCCCTCAAACCATTCTGCAAAAATCAGTACAGGTAAGGTATCCGTCAATCGACGCCATCACCAAAAATATCGGCGAACTGGGCATTAATGCCAATTTAGATGGCAGTCGTTTAGGTTTAAAAGATGTTTTATTGCTGATGCCCACTATGGCAACCATGGAGCCTTTTAAAAGCTCGCCCGGTACGGTTTTTAAAATAAACGGTAAAGTTAGCGGGCAGGTGAATAATCTCAATATCCCGAGCCTGGAGGTTACCGGTCTGAGCAGTACACATATTAAGGCATCAGCCAAAATGAAAGGTTTGCCCGATGTGAACAAAGCTTACTTTGATGTCAACATTGCCGATTTTACAACCACCCGCAACGATATTACCAAACTGGCCCCGGCCGGCAGCATTCCGCCCAATGTAAGCATTCCTGAAAAGATGAACCTGAAAGGCACGTTTAAGGGCGGCATGACCAATTTTGACACCAAAATGGGGCTCCGTTCCAGCTATGGCGCGGTTGACCTGGTCGCATCAATGAAAAATGGACAGCATAAAGGCGCCGAACGTTATACTGCCAATATCAAAGCTAATGATCTTAATGTGGGCGCATTAACCAAGCAACCGCAAATGGTTGGTAAAATAACCATGAGCGCCGACCTGAAAGGGGTAAGCCTTGATCCGAAGAAAGCCAGCATCCAATTTAATGGTAACCTGGCCAAAGCTTATGTAAAGGGCTATACCTATCAAAATCTGGTATTAAAAGGCAGCTCCAGCAATGGCAATTATACAGCCATTGCCCGCATGAAAGACCCTAACATTAATTTTAGTCTGGATGCCAAAGCTTACCTCAACAGAAAATACCCATCGGTTAATGGAACTTTACTGGTTGATAGCATCAACCTGCAAAAACTGAATTTTGTTAAGGACGACATGCGTTTTCATGGAAAAATGGTGGCCAACGTACCAACCGCTGATCCTGATTACCTGAACGCCGATATACTGGCTACCGAACTGCTGGTGATAAATAAAGGGCAACGCATCCAGATGGATACCGTAAGCCTAAAATCGACAGCCAATGCCGATAGCAGCACCCTGCGTTTAAAAACACCCATCATGACAGCCCACATGGCCGGCAAGTACAAGCTTACCCAAATAGGTGATGCCATGCAGGATGTGATCAACAAATATTTCAACACCGCCATAGCGGGTGGCCAACAGGTAGCTGAAAAAAGTCAAAAGTCAAAAGTTAAAAATCAAAAGTCAAAGACAACATTGCCAATAACAAAGCCCAAATACTCACCACAGCAATTTGTGTTTGACGCCAAGTTGGTTAAAACACCCCTGCTTACCCAGTTTGCCCCCGATCTGAAACAGCTTGACCCGGTATTGCTGAAAGGTAGCTTTAACAGCCAAACCGGAGAATTGGTGGTCAACGGATCGATGCCAAAGGTTGTTTATGGCACCAACATAGTGAATAACGTAACGCTGGCTATTAACACGGGCAACAATGCCTTGAACTACAACTTTGCTGTTGACGAAGTTAAAGTAGGTTCGTCTTTAGATCTGTTGTACACCAGTTTATCGGGCAGCGCCCAAAACAACAAGCTGAATGTGAACCTGCAGGTACGTGATAAAGCCAAAAAAGACCGCTACCGGCTTGCAGGTATATTCAGTGTTTTACCAAACCAATACCAGTTTAGCTTTTTGCAGGATGGCCTGCTGCTTGATTACACTAAATGGGCTGTAAATGCAGATAACTCGCTGCAATATGGCCCTAAAGGCATACTGGCGCATAACTTTACCATTACTAACAGCAACCAAGTACTCAGTATTAACAGCAATCCGCAGGAATTTAACGCCCCTGTTACCGTTAACTTTAACAACTTCAGGATAGAAACGCTTACCAAAATAGCCCAACAGGACTCGCTGCTGGTGGGCGGTACCATTAATGGTAATGCGGAGATCAGCAATTTCCAGCAATCGCCGGTATTTACTGCGGCCATTAACGTGAACGATTTTAGTTTTAAGGGTGATACCGTAGGTAACATAGCGCTCAAGGTAAATAACCAAACCGAAAACGCATACGCCGCCAGCATGAGCATTACAGGCAAGGGCAACCAGGTTGATCTGAACGGCTTATATTATACCAGCCCCGAAAGCAAGTTTGATATGAATTTGAACATTGTTAACCTGAGCATGAAGAGTATTGAGGGCTTTAGCTTTGGCAGCCTGCGCAATTCATCGGGCAATATCACAGGCCAGTTAAAAATAACGGGTACAACCGACGCGCCCGCGGTACGGGGCGATGTTCATTTTAATAAAGTTGGCTTTAACGTGGCCATGCTCAACTCCTACTTCCGGATGCCACAGGAAAGCATCACTTTTAATGACGAAGGCATCCGCTTTAATGATTTTACCCTGGTTGATTCTACCGGAAGCAAAGCCGTTGTGAGCGGTAGTGTTTATACCAAAACCTATACTGACTTTGCATTTGGCCTGGATATCAATGCCAGGAATTTCAGGGTGATCAACTCAACGCAGGCTGATAATAAACTGTACTATGGCAAGCTGTTTATGGACACCCGCGTTAAAATACGTGGCAATATGACCAAACCCGTAGTGGATGCCAATTTGACGGTAAATGAAAAAACCGATCTGACAATAGTGCTGCCCACTACCGACCCAAGTGTGGAGGACCGTAAAGGTGTGGTTGTGTTTATCAATAAAGATGCGCCTAAGTTAGATTCGATCCTTTTGGCCAGACGGCTTGATTCTCTGAAAAAATCAGAGGTTACAGGGATGGATGTATCGGCAACTATTAATGTAGATAAAAACGCGGCCTTTACCATTGTGATTGACGAAGCCAATGGCGATATAGTACACCTGAAAGGTGAAGCAAGTTTAAATGCCGCTATTGATCCAAGCGGTAAAATTAACCTGACCGGGACTTATGAGGTAAATTCGGGCTCGTATGATCTGTCGTACGCTACTGTAAAACGTAAATTTAACTTTAAAAAAGGCAGTACCATAGTTTGGACCGGCGACCCTACCAGCGCCAATATTGACCTTACCGCCATTTATGTGGCCAACGTACCACCTATTGACCTGGTTGAAAATCAGTTAACAGGCGAAAACCAGGTTCAATACAAGCAAAAGCTGCCCTTTAATGTAAACCTGAACCTTAAAAACCAGCTGCTTACACCCGACATCAGCTTTGATATCGTATTGCCTGATAGCAATTACTCGGTATCAAGCGAAGTAACCAATACTGTTAATACCCGCCTGGCCCAGGTTAGGCAGGACCCTAATGAAATGAATAAACAGGTACTTGGGGTATTGGTACTTGGCCATTTTATTGGCGATAATCCCTTACAAAGCCTGGGCGCAGGCACCACAGCCGAAGGATTGGTACGGAACAGCGTAAGCAGCCTGCTATCAGACCAGTTGAACAGACTGGCAGGTAACCTGATTGCCGGGGTGGATCTGAACTTTGGGCTTACCTCGGGCGAGGATTACTCATCAGGTACGGCAACCAACCGAACGGACCTGAATGTGGGCTTATCCAAACGTTTCCTGAACGACAGGCTTACCGTGAGCGTTGGCAATAACTTTAACCTGGAAGGCAACCAGGCAGGGCAAAAAGCAGCCAATATTGCGGGTGATGTATCTGTAAACTATAAACTAAGCAAAGATGGCCGCTATGCCCTGCGCGCCTATCGCCGCGATGAATTTATTGTGATACAGGGCCAGATCGTTGAAACCGGTTTAGGATTTACCCTAACAGTTGATTATAATCGTTTTAAAGAAATATTCCGGAAGCGCACACAGGAAGAACGGGAATTGCGACGCCGCTACCAGCAGCAGGAAAAAGAAAAGAAAAAAGCGGCGGATGATGCTGCAGCAAAAGCGCAAAATGATGCAGTGAAAGCAGAAGAACAAAAAGAGCCGGAGCAAAAAAAACAAACGCCTACTACAAATTAAGCTTATGAGTAAACACTTAAGATATATAGTAATACTATCTGTTTTTTTACTGAGTGCCTGCAGTACTACCAAGTACCTGGCTCCCGGCCAGAAACTGTATACCGGCGGCGAGGTGAAAATTCAGGATAAGGATATCAAAAAGAGTGATGCCAGCGCATTAAGCGATGAGCTGCAGCTTTTACTGCGGCCTAAACCCAACGGTTCCATACTGGGTTTAAGGGTAAAACTATGGATATATAATAAAACACGTACTAAAAAAACAAAAGGCCTTGCACACTGGCTCAATACCAAGTTTGGTGAGCCTCCTGTTTTGGTAAGTTCTGTGGATCTGGAAAAAAACAGTGGCATACTGCAAAACAGGCTGCAAAACAAAAGTTACTTCCAGGCACAGGTTACGGGCGATACAGTAGGCAAGAAAAA
Source organism: Mucilaginibacter sp. P4_E8 (assembly GCF_056401495.1). NCBI lineage: Bacteria > Pseudomonadati > Bacteroidota > Sphingobacteriia > Sphingobacteriales > Sphingobacteriaceae > Mucilaginibacter > Mucilaginibacter sp. P4_E8. The sequence goes on along the minus strand of NZ_JBFUJG010000129.1, from coordinate 2,579 downwards.
AACAGCCAAGGCTGTGTATACAGCCGTAACCGGACCAGGGTATAAAATAAGGAAGGTGATGTTTCCGCAAGGGAAAGAAAACATTGATACCGCCGTTGCCGGGACTGCTGCCAAAACCTTCTTAAAACCCGGAGATAATTACAATCTGGACGTAATTAAAAATGAGCGACTGCGGATTGATGCACACTTAAAGGAAGAAGGCTATTATTATTTTGCCCCCGAAAACCTGATCATGCGGGTTGACAGCAGCGTAGCCGATCACCATGTTGATATTTTTGTGGCTGTTAAAAGAAGCACAGCCGACAAGGCCAAAAACATATATACCATTGATAATATTTATGTGTACCCCAGCTACTCCCTGCGCGATACTTCCCTTAACCTGGATAAGGCACAGAAATACCGCTGGTATAACATCATAGAAAAAAGAAAGACCGTAAACAGCTATATTTTTGCCAACACGGTTTTAATGCGACCAGGCGGGGTATATAATCGCACAGAACATAACAACTCTTTAAACCGCTTTGTTAACCTGGGGCCTTACAAATTTGTAAAGAACAGGTTTGAGGATGTATCAACCGATTCATCAAAACTAAATGTGTTTTACTTTTTAACGCCTTACAAAAAGAAATCATTACAGCTGGAAATACTGGGTCGTACCACATCGGCAAATTATACGGGCTCGCAGATAAACATTAACTGGCTTAACCGCAACGCATTTAAAGGCGGGGAGGCTTTAAAGGTGACCTTATTTGGTAGTACCGATGTACAAGTGGGTGGTGATAACAATGGCTTTAACGTATACCAGGCTGGTATAACCACAACGCTTTCGTGGCCACGATTTATCAGCCCTATTTATCCCAAAGCCGATAATGCCTATATACCGCATACCAACCTGACATTAGGATATACGCTGGTTAACCGTCAGAAACTGTACACGCTAAATTCATTTAATGCGTCGTTTGGCTACCAGTGGAAGGAGAATGTGCACCGAACACATGAGCTTAACATATTGAACGTAACTTTTGTTAATCCGCAAAGTGTATCACAACTTTATCTGGATAGCATAAACAACAAAAACAAGCCTCCCGGCACACCGCGAAATCCTGCTTTGCAGCATGTTATTGATAAGCAATTCACTTTAGGCCCGAGCTACGGTTATACTTTTACCAATACTACCGAAGATTACCGTACCAATAGCATATATTATAATGGTAAAGTAAGCCTGTCAAACAATATTTACGGTTTAATTACCGGTGCCGATACCACAGGAGGTAAAGTACGTAAGCTTTTTGGAGCTATATTTAACCAGTATGTGAAACTGGAAAACGAGATCAGGTATTTTCATAAAACCGGGCCCAACAGCACTTTTGCCAGCAGGCTGATTGTAGGTGTTGGCCTCCCTTATGGTAACTCTACCCAGTTACCCTACAGCCAGCAGTTTTTCATAGGCGGACCAAACAGTTTACGCGGTTTCCAGGCGCGCTCATTAGGTCCCGGGTCGTATGATCCGAGAGCGCTTATCCAATCAGGCGATTTTCTTCCGGATGAGTCAGGTGATATAAAAATTGAAGCGAATGTGGAATACCGGCCAAAACTGTTCAGTATAGTGCGTGGTGCTTTATTTGTAGATGCTGGTAATATTTGGCTGTTGCATACCGGCAGCAGGCCGGGGTCTGCTTTTAATAAAACCTTTGTGAATAACCTGGCTGTTGATGCCGGTTTTGGCTTACGCTTTGACTTATCTGTATTGGTGTTGCGTACCGATATGGGTTATCCGCTCCGTACACCATACTTACCTGAAGGGCAACGCTGGGGTTTTAATTCGCGGTATGCTGTGTTTAACCTGGCTATCGGTTATCCGTTTTAATTTTGAATTATTGAATTCGCGAATTATTGAGGTTAAGATTGAAATACTGACTTGCAGGCAATAATTCAATAATTATTTTTCGGCTACGCCTATTACTATGTACTTGCTTTTGTTGGGGATGGCCCAGCTAAGCATGTTATCTATGTTTCCTAAAAAGTTACGTTGCCATTCGTTTCTGCCCATGCACCCAAAAAAACCAGTGGTTTTGTAATGCACTTTATTATAAGATGAAAACACATCATTTATCTCGTCGAACGTTAAATAATTCCAGCCTTTTGTCCCAAAATTTCTCCTCAATATCTKGTGTAAAAAAGTAGCTTCCAAATTTTCCGCGAACAGCAACTTCCCTCCCGGCTTAAGCGCTTTATGGATTTCATTCAGCGTTTTTGCTTTGTTCTGTTGGTTACCGCTACTAATGCCCCCTACTATCGACTTAAATATAACCACATCAAAATGGTTTTCATACGGAATATTGGTAGCGTCCATAGCGGCATAGGTAATTCTGGGGGTACATCTATATTTTTCATGTATACGATGGGCATCAGCTTCAGGTCCGTTAAGATCTGTACATAACACATTGTTACCATTTAACGCAAGCCACAGGGACATTCCTCCTTTACTTGACCCTAACTCCAGGCATTCATAATTTTTATTTGTAACCTGAGCATTATCTTCCCAGTACTTAATTGCGCTTGACCAGTTTACAATATCC
>NZ_JBFUJG010000128.1:0-13773 GCF_056401495.1 Mucilaginibacter sp. P4_E8 | reverse complement strand
GTTTACCAATTTAAGAAAGGCCGGGCGGATCCGTACTTCATGGCGTTTGAGGCTGGCGCAGTAAGTATTTTTTATTAAGGTTTCATTAAATTAAATAACATACTGCAAACCATGTCAATAATATTGTATTATTGACATGGTTTTTCTGGTTATGAAAAGAATACTCCTTATCGCTGTTATTATTTCTTTTATTATTGCATCCTGCAAAAAGGATAACAATTCATCAACTACTAATAAGGAGGATGATTGGATAAAACTGGAAATACCTAATGCCCGTGAGGCCTACGCTGTAGCCGGTGATATTGATGATACTTTACTGGTAGCCACCTGGACCAAAGCTTATTTCACTGCCGATAGGGGAAAAACCTGGCAAGAATCAAAGACTTTTGACACCAGTGTAGAAGGCTTATATATGAGTGGCGACACTGTTATGGCTTTAATGCATTTTAATGACATTCAAGCTGATGGTATTTACAAAGCTATATCAGCCCAGTACTATACACTTAATTTCGGAAAAACCTGGTACACTTATAATAACAGAAATGCAACTAATATAAGCCAACTGATAGGCATTGTTCAATCACCAATAAATAAGGCAACTTACAAGTTGAAATTTAATACTACATCCATTCCGGGCCCTGACATATATATCCATCACCCTACTGATATATTGAAAAACGGAAATATCATCAGCTTCCCATTCAAGCGCCGGCTCGAAAACTTATATCTTGATAAAGAAAGTCGTTTGTATGTAACCGCTTCCGGTGGCACTTATAACGAGAATACCGACACATTTGATTGTTGCCCGGTAACCACACCAGCTTTAATTTATATATCGAAGAAGCCTATGCCTCAATAAACACTTTTATACTTACCCAGCCTTATGCTTTTTAATCTTAATAAACACCAGCTTTGATGTAGGCGTATTACTTTGCTTGGCTACGCTGTCTATGGGGATCAAAACATTGGCTTCGGGGTAATAGGTAGCGGTGCAGCCCTGAGGAATGCTGTAAGGTACTACTACAAACAGATGAGCCGCGCGTTCAATGCCACCGAAGTTATTATACAGATCTACCTGCTCGCCCGATTTAAATCCGGCCTTTTGCATATCCTGCTCGTTCATGAATATTACCCGGCGTTCATTATGGATACCACGGTAGCGATCATCTAAACCATATATGGTGGTATTAAACTGATCGTGACTACGGATAGTGGTCATGCGGTATTCATCCGCAGCCATTTCATGTTTCGGCAAACCGGCCAGGTTGAATAAGATCCTGCTGCCATGCTTTGCACTCTCAAACTTGCCTGTTCGTGGGGCGTTAGGCAGGTAAAAGCCTGCGGGGGTACGTACCTTCTGATTATAACCTTCAAAACCGGGTATCACTTTGGCAATTACATCGCGCACAGCGTCGTAGCTTTTTTCATATTTATCCCAGTCGACTACCGAACGGCTGCCCAAAGTAGCTTTAGCCAGGCGGCATACGATCTGGTTTTCGCTCATCATATCCTTTGAGATGGGTTCCAGCATGCCTTTTGACAGCTGGATAACTCCCATCGAATTTTCACAGCTGATGAATTGTGCTTCGCCATTCACTACATCTTTATCGCTGCGTGACAGGGTTGGCAATATCAGCGCCTCCTCGCCATGCACCAAATGACTACGGTTAAGCTTGGTTGATACATGAACCGACATTTCGAGCTTGCGAAGCGCTTGGGCAGTATAGGTAGTATCCGGCGTAGCCGAAAGGAAATTACCTCCCATCGCGAAAAACACTTTCAATTTACCCTCATGCATGGCCTGTATTGATTCTACTACGTCATACCCATGATCGCGCGGTGGCTCAAACCCAAAAACCTCCTTCAGTCTATCCATCTGTTTGGGATAGGGCTTATCGTAGATCATCATGGTACGGTTGCCCTGTACATTGCTATGCCCGCGTACCGGGCATAAACCTGCGCCCGGCTTACCAATACTACCTTTCAATATGGTTAAGTTAACGATCTCTTTCACTGTATCTACCCCGTTTTTGTGTTGCGTAACACCCATAGCCCAGCAAATGATGATCCTGGTTTTATCTTTTAGCATATCAGCAACCTGCTCAATTTGTGCCAGCGGCACGCCTGCTTCCTGCGCCAGGTGATCAATATCATACTGGTTTAAATGGTTCAGGAACGCCACATAACCTTCACTGCTATTCTTTATAAACTCATGATCGAAAACTTTGCCGGGGTTTTCCAGCTCGGCTTTATACAATAACTTTTCAATGGCTTTTAACAGCGCCATATCGCCGTTAATTTTTACCTGCAGGTACAGATCGGCCAGGTGCGTAGTGATGCCCAGCAAGCCTTTAACTGTTTGCGGATTTTTAAAACCCATCAGTCCGGCCTCATGCAGTGGATTTATGGCAATGATCTTTGATCCTTTTTCCTTTGCCTTTTGCAATGCGGTAAGCATCCGCGGGTGGTTGGTGCCCGGGTTTTGCCCTATGACGATGATGACTTCAGTATCATAAAAATCATTCAGGGTAACGGTACCCTTGCCTATGCCAATGGAATCGGCCAAAGCAACACTGGTTGATTCATGACACATGTTTGAGCAATCAGGCAGGTTATTGGTACCATATTCGCGTATAAACAGCTGATACATAAAGGACGCTTCGTTACTGGTACGCCCGGAGGTATAAAAAGCCGCCTCATTTGGCGAGGCCAGGCTATTCAGTTTATCCCCAATCTTTTTAAAAGCATCATCCCAACTAATGGGCTGGTAATGTGTTGCGCCTTTTGGCAGATAAACCGGTTGGGCTATACGGCCCTTTTTGCCTATCTCATAGTCATTTAATTTGGCCAGATCAATCACGGAGTTTTGGGCGAAAAATTCGGCTGTGAGCTTTTTAGTAGTGGCTTCTTCGGCCAGGGCCTTTGCCCCATTCTCACAATATTCGGCAATGGGCGAACGGTCATCGTCCGGATCAGGCCAGGCACAGCCCGAACAATCAAAGCCGCCTTTCTTGTTCATTTTAAACAAGCCTTCCATACCACGCACAAAACCAGCCTCGTGTAAAATATCAACCATGGCCGCCGTTACCGCTGGTATGCCTGCGGCCCATTCTTTTTGATCATCTAATTTAAGGTCAAGCAGTTCTTCGGGGTTTTCTGCTGCCGGCTGTTCGTCTATCTCCTTGCTCATTTCTTTTTTGCCGCTAATGGGTTGGGGTAATTATCGCTCTGGTCTTCGGTCACGTTATCCAAACAGGTAAAATCTTTTTCAACCAGCAGGTGCAAGCTGCCATGCGTACCTTCAAAACCTACCTTATTGGTATCCGCAAATTCCACTATCAGTCTTTTAGGCACATACATGGTAATCGTATTATCTTTATAAGTTGCTGAGAGTTGCTCCTCATCTATCACCCGCAGGGCATAAAAAAGCTGCTGACTGCCAAAATCAACTTCTTCCTGCAAATGTCCCTCTTCGGCCAGCATGGCTGTATCGGTACGGGTAAGCCTGTATCTTAATGAATTGCCTTTAATACGTATTTTCATCAGCTTTATTCGTTTTTAATGGCGATGAAGTTATCATCAACGATGGTTTCATCACCTGGTATCAATACGCGGTGTGCCGCGGTATATATATTAAAACGCTCGTCGCGTAAAAAACCTATCAGGGTAATATTAAATTCTTCGGCTAACTGAACGGCCAGGCTTGATGGCGCTCCCACTGCCGCGATGATATTAATGCCTGCCATAACCGCCTTTTGTACCAGCTCAAAACTTGCCCTGCCGCTTAGCAACAAAACCGTTTGGTGCAGGGGCAACCAGTTATAAGTAAGCGCAGCGCCGATGAGTTTATCGAGCGCGTTATGCCTGCCAACATCCTCGCGCAGCAATAAAAGTTCGCCCATAGTGGTAAACAGGGCCGATGCATGTAAACCACCCGTATCTGCAAACACCCGCTGGTGCTTGCGCAATATAACAGGTAGTTGGTATAAAACAGCTGTTTGTACCGTATCCTGATCTGCCTGCTGCCCGGCAAAACTGCTCACCGTGCGGATAGCATCAATAGAGCCCTTGCCRCAAACCCCGCAGCTTGACGTGGTATAAAAATTACGCGCCGTATTTTGCAGGTGGGGCAACGTATCAGGACTTAAACTTACCTGTATCACATTCTCTTTATTTTCGGCGCAGGCAATAAAACAATGTTCCGTTTTGGCAATATCTTCGGTTTTTTTGATGATGCCCTCGGTAAATAAAAAACCGGTTGCCAGTTCGGCATCATGGCCAGGGGTACGCATGGTAACTGATATATTTTGCACCTGTCTTTGCCCCTCCGGCCCGTGCTCCAACCTGATCTCCAGTGGCTCTTCAATGGCAACAGCGTCGGTAGTTGTCTCGCCGGCGCTGGCATTTATTTTTATAACCCGGGTACTATATGTGGAATTAATGGCCATATGTAAATATACAATTTAGGGTGTTGATTTGTTTAATCCTGGCCTCCTGAAAAAAGGGGGATATTGGATTTTGTAGAGACACATCACCAATGTCTCCCACCTGTTAGAGACGCATGTGATGCGTCTCTACGTTAACCAGCCGTCGCTCAGCCTCAGCCCACAGATGTTCGGAAGATCTTTTAATTCCCTCCCCACGGGAGGGGTGTGTTGGGATGTGAAGCGGCAGGGAGGGGTTTCTACACGCGATTGAAATACCTTTATAGCGCATAAACCCCTACCTCCTCCTTCCCAAGGGAAGGAATCACTGACCCCAAGCTTTCTTTTGGAGCCGGAACCAAGCGACCATGCACTTTTAATATCATCCAAATAATTTACTTTTCCTGCGCTTTATATCCTATTTTGCCCTAATTTTGAGATATGAAGATTAACGTGCTGGCATTTGGTGTGGCAAAGGAGATATTTGGGAGTTCGCTGGTTAGCCTTGAATTAACAAACGATGCCACTATTTACAATTTAAAATACCTGCTGGAGCAGCAATATCCGCGCCTGAAACAACTGGCATCGTACATGGTTGCGGTTAATAATGAGTATGCCCTGCCCGGTGATACTATACATGAACGGGATGAAATTGCCATTATTCCGCCGGTAAGCGGAGGATGATTTTTGGAGTAAGGATTATTGGAACAAGGATCATTGGAGCAAAGATTATTAGAACAAGGACAAATAGATAAAAGATAGAAAGACAAAGGAGTCCTTGATCCTTTATCTTTTCATCCTTAATCAAAATATCACATGACCAATACACAAATACTACTTTCTGCCGAAACCCTGAACATACAATCCTGTATTGATTGGGTCATGTCGCCCGAATCAGGAGGGATTGATGTATTTATTGGCACGGTACGCAACGCCACCAAAGGCAAAGCGGTTTTAAAACTCGATTTTGAAGCTTACGAACCTATGGCCATCAGCGAAATGGAGAAGATAGTACAGCAGGCTTTTGATAAATGGCCGGTGCAAAGAGTGTTGATCCATCACCGTACGGGTGCATTACAGGTTGGCGAAGTACCGGTGATCATAGCCGTATCCGCTGCTCACCGCGACGCCGCTTTTGACGCCTGCCGCTACATTATAGATACCCTGAAACAAACCGTGCCCATCTGGAAAAAGGAAGCTTTTGAGGATGGCGATATTTGGGTGGCAGCACATCCGTAGGGATTTTATAAATTCTAAACTCTAAAAGCTAAATTCTAAAATAGTCATTTGTCATCCCGAACGAGGTACGAGGAGGGATCTTTTACACGGGATATACTGACCGTACAAGATTTCTCCCTACGGTCGAAATGACAACTGAAAATATTAAACAAAAGTCACTTCGTTCAGTATAACAAATTGGTATTCAAAAAAGAACCGTCATGCCGAACTTGTTTCGGCATCCCACGAGTCAAGTATATAATAGGGCGGTTCACTCGTCCTGAGAGATCCTGAAACAAGTTCAGGATGACAAGTCCGATATTGCAAATCCGAAATCGAACATCCCAAATCCGAATTATTATTGATCTTCCAGGTAGGCCTTCAAGCCGCCTGCTAAGGAGAATACTTTGGCGTCGGGAATTTCTTTCAGGATGAGTTTTACGGCTTCTTCGCTTCGTTTGCCTGTTGCACAGTAAAGTACTTTGGGTTTGGGATCGGTAAAGTAGGCCATGTAGCCTTCCAATTCGTCTAAAGGGATGTGGATGCCGCCGATGTCAACGGCTTCGCGCTCCTGTTCGGTACGTACATCTACCAGTTCAATAAGGTCCTCTTCTATACATTTTTTTAGTTCAGTTACTGATATGGTAGGGCTATTTACCGTTGCAGAAAGACCTCTGACCGGCGTTTTTGAAGTATTGCCAATTTTGATGATACGGGTCTGCATGCTTTGCGCGTCAAAAATCAATACTTTCCCTACCAGCAATTCGCCGGTTTTGGTGATGTATTTTATTACTTCGTTTGCCTGCATACAACCTATGATACCCGCCAGCGTAGGGATCACCCCACCCTCGGTACAGTTTGGAATCTGGGTAGCATCAACCTGCGGAAAAAGATCACGGTAATTGGGCGATCTGGAATTTTCATCATAAACTATATTCCATACTGCAACCTGCCCCTCAAACTGGTAAATAGCGCCATAAACCAGCGGTTTGCCCGTCATTACGCAAGCATCATTCAATAAATACCTGGTTTCAAAATTATCGGTACCATCAACCACAATATCATATTGCTCAATAATGCTTAATACATTACCTGACGTGATCTTTTCGGAATGTGGTACCAGTTTAACATCCGGATTTTGCTTTTGCAAACGCTCACAGGCTATGTCAACCTTACTTTGGCCTATATCAGCTGGCGAATACAATATTTGCCGGTGCAAATTACTCATGGATACCACATCATAATCGGCAATGCCCAAAGTACCAATACCGCTCGACGTTAAATACTGACCGGCCGGGCAACCCAGTCCGCCTGCACCAACAATCAGTACCCGGGCCTGCTGCAAAAGCTGTTGTGCTTCTTCGCTAAAACCGGGCAGGGCTATTTGGCAGCTATATTTTGAAATATCCATGATTATCAGTTAGCAGCGGTTTTTTGATGGAGAACTCTTTTTACTTTTTCCATATCCTCGGGTGTATTCACATTGGTCAACGCCATCGGATCTGGTGCATTTAACAGGTTGATCTCGGTATTGATCAATACTTTACGCGGACACGAATACCCCTGCGCCAAAAACGACAACAATATGGGGTAGCTTTTAGGTTCCCATATAGCGATCAATGGTTCAGGGAATTCAGTTACCGGACTATGGTAGGCTGTGGCGATTAATGAACTGTCTCGCCAGGCAACCAGATTTCGCAGGGTGGCCTCATCCATCAATGGCAAATCGCAGGCTATTACCAGCCAGGCGTTATCTGGTCTTTCGCGAAAGGCCGACAAGATTGCCCCAAATGGCCCCAGACCCGTAAATGTATCAACCAAAACAGGGTATTGTGCATCAACCTCACCATGCTGACCGGGCCTGCAGGATATGAATACCTCGTTACAAAAAGGCTTCAGCATATCGGCCATGTAGTATCTTTGCGGCTTACCGTGCCAGTTAACTTGTCCTTTATCAAAACCCATCCGCTGGCTTTTGCCACCGGCAAGCACCAAACCGTTGAGTACGGGCCTGGCCAGCTTCAAATTGGTTTCAAAAAAAGCGATGATCCTTTCCCTGTCTGATAGCCTGTAAACCGGTATACCCTGCCAGTGCGGCATGGCTTCCTGTACAAAATCAAAAACCTCGTCGCTGTTGTCGGCTAATAAAAACAGTTGCACGTTGGTTAATTGTTCAAGCCTTTTTTGCAGGGACGCCCTTTTGTTAATATCGATAATGACTATCTGCGCTTTGGCCTGCTGGTGATTACCGTTTACCAGTACCAGATCGGCGTTGGCAAATTGCTGTTTAAGCTGATAAGGCATCACCGGGTTTTGAAAATTGTACTGTTGATAATTTATCTGGTCGGTATAGTCAAGCATGGCCCCATTAGTGAGCCTGCCGGGGACCAGCGTAATATCGTCATTGTGTGATGTATCGGCGTAAGCGCATTTATAGGTTGGCGATAACGCCCGGATAACATCATCGGCCAGCAATTTTATAACCGTGCACGGCCCACCCACAATGGCCCACTCATTGCGGCCGAAGTTGCCTGATGCCGGCCTTGCCAGTTTAGCGTGTTTTTTATGCTCGTTTAAAGTCACGTTTACCTCCTGTTTTTGCTATCAGTTTGGTTTCTTTTATCACAATATCATGGCTCATGGCCTTGCACATATCATAAACAGTAAGCGCCGCGATAGATGCTCCTACCAACGCCTCCATTTCGATACCGGTTTTAGCGGTAATACTTGCTGTACAATCAATTACTATTTCCTGCTGCTCATTAACCTGAATGGTTATGCTGCAGTTATCCATACCCAAAGGATGGCAAAGCGGTATCAGGTCGCCGGTTTTTTTGGCCGCCATAATACCCGCAATGATAGCCGTTTGAAACACCGGGCCTTTTTTGCTCATCAAATCACCGTCAACCAGGTGTTGCAGCACCTCATCAGGCAAAACAACAACACTGCGCGCCGTGGCAGTGCGGTGGGTAACCTGTTTTTCGGTCACATCAACCATTGCCGGATTGCCTTGTTTATCTATATGGGTTAACATTATTTGTTTTCTTTTTGTCTAACGTTTTTGTCTGAACCTGGATTAAACAGATTTATTAGATTTTTGGGATTTTGCTTTCTGAACCTTGATTAGCCTGATTTTGAGATTTCCATGATCCCATCAATAAAAAATCCTGTTAATCCCTAAATCCCATAAATCCTGGTTCAGACAAATTTAATCGAACCTCAACACTTTAAACACATCTCCTGCTTTAAAATCGCTCCTTTCCAGGGGTAATTCTAAAAAAGCATCTGTATCTGCTAAGTTAGCAAAATCGCCTGAACCATTTCCTTCAATTGGCGATGCCATGAGCTGCCCTTGTGGGTTGCTGTGCAGTTTCACCTGCAAAAAATATTGCAAAGCCGGTTGAAAAGTAAAATCTTTATCTAAAACCGCGTACACGGGCAATTGTTCTGCAAAGCTTAAGGTTGCCTTTAGCCAGCGTAAAAAGTACTTGTGCAGGCACATGAATGTAGCCACAGGGTTACCCGGGAAAGCAAAAATAACAGCCCCGTTGTGATGCCCGCCAAACCAAAAAGGTTTACCGGGACGTTGCGCCACTTTGTGAAAAATCTTTTCAACCTGCGAGTCCTGGAGCGCCTGGGGTATATAGTCAAACTTACCCATAGATATACCGCCACTAAGCAGCAGTACATCATAATTTTGCAGGCATCGCTGTATTTGCTGTCGTGTAACATCAGGATCGTCAGGGATATGTACCATATCGGGCTGCAGCGCGTGTTGCTGTAAAACTGCCTTTATTGTATAGTTATTTGATTTCCTGATCTGATAAGGTGATGGCGTTTGATGTACATCAACCAGTTCATCGCCCGATGATATGATGACCACACGAGGCATTCTTTTTACCAGCAGGTGAGTTTTACCAACCGATGCAGCCAGGCTGATAATAGCCGGTGTAATCATTCGGCCTGCCGCCGCCAAAGTATCGTTTTGCTTTTTATCAGAGCCTTGCAGGTGCAGGTTTTGCCCCTTTTTTATATCTCGTGTAAGCACACTGGCCAGGCCGGTCCGTATCTCTACATCTTCATAACGGATCACCGTATTAACCGATGCCGGCATTACAGCGCCTGTCATGATCTCGATGCATTCATCCAGTTCATTAATTGTTGCAGGTTCATCGCCCGCGGCCTGGGTAGCTTTAATATGAAATGTATGGATACCGTTTTCGATGGCCTGGTAGTTAATGGCTATGCCATCCATGGTTACCCGGTTAAATGGGGGCAGGTCACGGTCGGCTTTTATAGCTTCGGCCAGTACCTTGCCCAGGGTCTGTTCAAATGGCAGGCTTTCGGTACCGTAATCTTTTAATTGTGCCAGTATCAGTTTTTCGGCTTGTTCAACAGTTGTCATATCATATATATCAGTTTTTTAAGTAGCGAGTATCAAGTATCAGAACAGCTGCATTTATTTTATGAGAATATCAAAAATATCGATACTTGATACTAACTACTTGATACTTTTTTATACTGTTCAACCGCCTATAGTGGCCATAGATTCGTGAATACCGGGATGTATCACCCGTTTGCGCTCGGCCTCCCATCCATCTATGGCGCGGCTGCCAAATGCATTCAGTAACACTGCCTTTAATTCGTCATCAGTTGCACCGTTACGCATCAGATCCTTAATATTAAGCCCGCCATCATCATACAAACAGGTTTTGAGCTCACCCTGCGGGGTTATCCTGATACGGTTGCAGGTACCGCAAAATGTACGGGAGTAGGCTGCTATGATACCTATAGTGCCCTGATGACCGGGTATCTGATAGTTATACGATGTAGAATATGACGGATCAGTTAATTTTTTTATCTGCGGATATTTACTTTTTATTTCGTCAAGTATGCGCACGTAATCCCATTGCAGGCCGGTGTAAATATGACCATCGCCATTAAACGGCATTTCTTCTATAAACCTCACACTCACGGGCATATCCTTGGTCATTTCAACCAGCGGGATAATGTCCTGTATGTTTTTGCCGTCCATTACCACGGCATTTATTTTTACTTCAATATCATGCTTAAGCAAAGCTTCTAACGCAGCCATCACATTGGCAAATTCGTCGCGGCGGGTTATGGTAAAAAAACGGTTGGCATCTAGCGTATCCAAACTCAGGTTTACCGACCGTACCCCAATCTTTTTCAATTCGGGCACATAGGGCGCAGTTAAAACCCCGTTTGTGGTTAGGCTCAATTCCTTTAAACCATTTAACTGCGATAAAGAGGTGAGCAACTGCATGATATCCTTACGCACAAAAGGTTCGCCGCCGGTAATACGAATCTTTTCGATACCCATTTTAACCAGTAAGGCACAACTTTGCAGCATTTCTTCATAGCTCATGAGTTCCTTACGCGACAGCCAGTTCAAACCATCTTCGGGCATGCAATAAAAACAGCGCAGGTTGCACCTGTCTGTCACCGCGAGGCGCAGGTAATTGATTGTTCGGCCGTGATTATCTGTTAGCAAGGTAAAATTTATTTAAGACAACGTTTGCTTTGAAAATTAAGCATTGTAAAGTTAAATATTACAAATGGCTGTAATGTTTTTTAATTGTACTTTTTGTTCTACAAAATTGGTGATATCCGATATTCTATCGATATTAATACCTTTGATTTATATATTTACGCTACCTAAAAACCTGAGTTATGAAAGTTACAGGCTATATGCTATTACCAATTATATGTTTAACGATTGCCTGTAACCAACAATCAAAAAACAGCATACATAAACCTTTAGCTAAAGGCGATAGTATTGTTTTGTATCAAAGTCCAGAGGTCTCATTGATCAGCTTAATAGCTAACCCTGATAAATACAACGGGAAAAAGATCCGGGTTATGGGTTATCTACATCTCGAATTTGAAGGCAACGGGTTATATCTTCATAAAGAAGATTATGACCATGCTATCGATAAAAATTCTATTTGGGTTAGCGTGGGTCCAAAACATCCCGAGGTTAGCACTTTAAAACAATATAGCGATCATTACGTAATTATGGAAGGCACTTATGATAGCCGCATGAACGGACATATGGCTATGAATAGTGGCAGCATAAAAGATGTTACCCGCTTAGATGTTTGGGATCCTGCTAATTGGAAAACCGTTAAAAAGAATTAATATTAATTACCAATTGTGAAAGAACTACAGGATATTGTGCAGGCTTTTGACAAAGCCGATAAAAATGGAAAGCAAACGGCATTGGCTACCGTGGTGCATGTAGAAGGTTCTTCATACCGCCGCGCCGGTGCCCGGATGCTCATTACCGAAGATGGAGAGCTTACCGGTGCCATAAGTGGTGGCTGTCTGGAGGGCGATGCCCTGCGCAAAGCCCGCCTGGTGATGGCCCAAAACAAGCCTATGCTGGTAACCTACGATACCACCGATGATGATGATGCCAAGTTGGGTGTTGGTTTGGGTTGTAACGGCATTATCCATATACTGATAGAACCTATACTGACCGACAGGCAGGATAACCCTATACAACTTTTTAAGCTATTTTTAAGCAAGCGCGAACCGGTTGTGCTTATTACGCTGTTTACCATGAACGATAAGCAGGCCTCACAACCAGGCACCTGTTTATTGCTGACCAAAAACGCGGATATTAAAGGTACTTTCCCTGATGAAGCCATAAAAGATATGTTACTGGCCGATGCCAAAGATGTTTTAGTAAACGGCAATTCGGTCACTAAAACCTATATCTATGGCGATAAATTTACCTGCTTTATTGAGCTGTTGCAGCCTGCGGTTTCGCTGGTGTTATTTGGGGCCGGTAACGATGCTATACCGCTGGTGCAACTGGCAGCCGTATTGGGCTGGCATATTTATATTGTTGATGGCCGCTCCAACTATGCCATACCCGAAAGGTTTCCGCTGGCTAAAAAGATCATTATGGCCAGGCCAGAAAACGCCCTCGCTCAAATAGTAATTGACGACCGCACAGTAATTGTACTCATGACCCACAACTATATTTACGATATGGCCGTATTAAAGCAATTACTACCGCTACAATTACTGTATGTGGGTGCGCTGGGTCCCAAAAAACGACTGTTGCGTATGCTGGAAGAACTAAAGGATGAGGGCATGGAAATTACAGATGAACAATTGGCAAGTGTTTACGGCCCAACAGGGTTAGATATAGGATCAGAGAATGCGGATGAAATTGCCCTATCCATCATTGCCGAAATGCAGGCAGTATTAAATAACAGGATGGGTACATCCTTACGCCATAAAAATGTGATCCATAACCGCCATACGGGGCATATTATTAAGCAAACTTTGCATTAATATGATATGACTGGATTGATCATACTTGCGGCAGGCGCATCAAGCCGGCTGGGTACACCCAAGCAAAACCTTATTTACCAGGGACAAACTTTACTGCAACGGGCCATCCACACCGCTTTAACTTCAGCATGTTGCGAAAAGATCGTGGTGGTATTGGGGGCCAACGAGGGTGTGATCCGTCCGAACATATCCGACCATCAGGTACATATTACCTATAACCCAAACTGGCAGGAAGGCATAGCCTCCTCCATACGGTTAGGTATTACCGAGCTGCAAAAGCTTGAACCCAACATAAAAGCAGCTATTTTAATGTTGTGCGACCAACCTTTTGTTGACCCTTTACTGATATACCAGTTAACTGAAAGAAAAGCAGAGAATAATAATGGCATTGTTGCTTGCGCCTACAAAGATACACTGGGCGTACCGGCTTTATTTGATGCCTCTTATTTTCCACAGCTACTCATGCTGCAAGGTAAAGAAGGTGCTAAAAAACTAATTAAAGCTTTTTCCCATGATGTTTTACCGGTGGCTTTCCCCTTAGGCGCTATTGATATTGATACTATGGATGATTATGAGGGGTTGGGAGAGCGGAAGTAAGCAATACAGAAAGAGTATAAATAAAACGCGTCATTGCGAGGAACGAAGCAAGAAGCCCCCTCTAAATCTCCCCCAAAGGGGGAGACTTTAAAAAAGTATTTTAAAGCCCTCTCCTTTGGAGAGGGTTGGGTGAGGCAATGACTGTATAGAGGATAACAAAAAATGTCCTGCCAATGGGCAGGACATTTTTTTTTATGCTCTGTAC
>NZ_JBFUJG010000127.1:0-13826 GCF_056401495.1 Mucilaginibacter sp. P4_E8 | reverse complement strand
AAGGCTAAAGGCTAAAGGCTAAAGGCTAAAGGCTAAAGGCTAAAGGCTAAAGGCTAAAGGCTAAAGGCTAAAGGCTAAAGGCTAAAGGCTAAAGGCTAAAGGCTAAAGGCTAAAGGCTAAAGGCTAAAGGCTAAAGGCTAAAGGCTAAAACAACAAAAGCGGGCTTTGAAGCCCGCTTTTGTTGTTTTAATAAAACGCGTCATTGCGAGGAACGAAGCAATCTCTATGCTATACAGAGCCCCTCTGCTAATTGGAGATTGCTTCGTTCCTCGCAATGACGCGGTTATTTGTGCATGTACAACACTTTACTCTGTAATATGATAAGTATAAGCCTGGGTTTGCTGCATTTTTGAGCGTACCCGTTTCAGGCTTTGTTCAATATCTGTCTTTTCCAGATTTTCGGTTACTTCCATAAATGCTTTTTGATAGGCTTCCAATGCTTTTGTCCATTGCTTGTTTTTTTCATAAAACAGGCCCAAAAGATCATAGATCCCCGCAGCATCGGCACCGGGTGTATTTAAAGCTTTGATGGATATCGTTGCCACCTGTTTTTCCATATTCAAAAACACCAGCAGATCAAGATAATGTGTATAATTATCAGGAAACGATGGTTCCAGTTCCATACAGGTTTTAAAATGGTAACCCGCTGTTTGATAATCTTTTATTTCGTAATAGTATATAATGCCTAACTGGTAATGTGCCCTGGCATATAAAGGATCATTGCTGATGATCTCGTTCAGCAAATTAAGTCCTTTAGGGGTTTCTCCAAATGATAATTCATCAACGGCCTGCAAATACTTTTCTTCGATAGTATAATAAGTGTCCATAAATTTTGTAGTGTCGTAAGCTTACATTACGCAAACTTTAAATTGAATAAATAATAATGATGTAAATTCTGTCCGGGTAATGATGTTTGCTATACCGGACTTGAGAAGAGTATCATTGATGCATAACCTCTCTGCAGTGCCCCCTTGGGCCACATCATATTTTTTAAGCAGAGTGAATTATTAAACAGCATCATTTATTTTTTTACAAATTTACACTTATTGATCGAGAAAACAAATGCATAGCAATAAGTTGACAGAGAACTGCTTAAAAGCGTAGAGACGCATCACATGCGTCTCCTTTTTTCCTATAATTTACGCAGCTATCGCGGCATTTGCTTTAGTGCCTTCTATCAAAAAATTGTTCTTCAATTCTTTTTCAGATACGATCACACTGAAATCATCATATTTTATGCCATGCTCCAAAGGGTATAAGGTATACCCTCTTTTTAAAGCATCGTATGTGCCCAGTTCAAAGATCTCGTCTTGTTTTTTTCCTTTTATCTTGGCGCCACTTACCAACTGGTAAGCGTCGTTTATGGTTTCAAAATTGTTGTTCTTCATAGGATCATCACCATACAATTACTTTGCCATTTTTTAGCTGAACCAATCAAAAAGATCATTTTGCTTTAAATCTGACTTTTGTTTGTTGTTCAGGTCCCTTAATACCAGTCCTTCGCTCATCTGTATAACGCGCGTGCCATAATTATAAGCATCCTTTAAGTTATGGGTGATCAATATGGCAGTCAGTTTAAAATCAGTGATCAGTTTATCAGCCGTACGCATCACAACATCGGCTGATCGTGGGTCGAGCGCGGCGGTGGGTTCATCCAGCAGCAATACCTTGCAACTATCCATCACACTCATTAACAGTGTTAAAGCCTGGCGCTGCCCACCAGAAAGGGTGCCCATGGGCTGGTCAATCTTGGTTTCAAGTCCCATGCCCAGGGTGGCAATCTTTTCCCTTACCTGTTGTTTAAATTTATCATTAATACCTATGGATAAACCTTTGGCTTTGGTACGTATGGCCGCCAATCTGAAATTGTCCAAAATGCTCAGATCGGATGCGGTACCGCTCATGGGATTCTGGAAAACACGGGCAATCCACTGGCTTCGTTTATAATCTTGTAGTTTACTTACATCGGTATTATCAATGCTGATGCTGCCTGCATCCGGAAACACG
Organism: Mucilaginibacter sp. P4_E8; assembly: GCF_056401495.1. Classification (NCBI taxonomy): domain Bacteria; kingdom Pseudomonadati; phylum Bacteroidota; class Sphingobacteriia; order Sphingobacteriales; family Sphingobacteriaceae; genus Mucilaginibacter; species Mucilaginibacter sp. P4_E8. The sequence continues at coordinate 11,819 of NZ_JBFUJG010000127.1, read as the reverse complement.
CTACCAGCCACCAGGTTTAGCAGCGTGGTTTTACCCGAGCCATTGGAACCCACGATCACCAGAAATTCGCCGTCTGTAATGTTTAGGGTGATACCGTTAACCGCGTTTACCTGGTTAGCCTTACCCTTATTAAAAACTTTATGAACATCGTTAATAGCTATCATGATGCTTTTAATAATGATAAACGTGGTAAACTGACTATTAACAATACAAACCCGGCAGTAACTATTTTAAGCAGGTTGGCATCAACTCCAATAGATAAAGTAAAGGCCAAAACCAATTGAAATACCACTGCACCAGCCAGCACCAATATCAAACTAAACCACACACTGGTAATCCGGAACCAATTGATCAACGTTTCGGCAATGATAACTGAGCCCAACCCTACTATCACAATGCCTATCCCCATGCTGATATCGGCAAAGCCCTGAAACTGTACGATCAAATAACCGCTAAGCGCAGTAAGCGCATTTGCCAACGCAAGGCCGGTAATTTTCATGCGATCGGTATTTACTCCTAAAGCCCTGATCATCGATTCGCTGTTGCCTGTTGCCCGCATCGCTATCCCGAAATCTGTTTTAAGCAGGTAACCAATTAAAAAAGTGATCACCATAACAAATACCGCCAGTATCCAAAAGGTGTTCTGATTAGGATCAGTAACTACATGCAGTAACGAAAACAGCGATGGCACATTGATGAGGGGCAAATTTGATCGCCCCATGATGGTAAGGTTCACTGAATAAAGCGCCGTCATGACCAGGATACCGGCCAGCAGCGCATTTATTTTTAATTTAGTATGGATTAGCCCTGTTAACGCCCCGGCTATGCCGCCCGCAATGATCACTGCCGGTAAAATAATATAGGGCGACTGATGATGTGTAAGTAACGTACCGGTAACCACCCCACCCAGCGTATAGCTGCCATCGGTAGTAATATCTGGTATATTAAATATCTTCATGGAGATATAGATACCCAGCGCGAGTGCCGAAAAGCAAAGTCCCTGTAGTAAAGCGGTAAGGTAAAAATCCATTTATTTAACAGCCTCGAAATTTGACGGGATTGTAATGTTATACTTTTTGGCAGCCGCGGGGTTATACACCCGCTTCCTGATCTTCACCATTTGAGGCGTTAAGCCATCGGTTTTGTGATTTTTAAGAAAGTATGCTGCCTGTTCGCCCGCCTGATAACCCCATTGGTAAATATCGGCACCAAAAGCAGCTATCGCTCCGCGCTGTACCAGGCCCGCCTCACTTGTAAATATCGGGACATTCTTTTCATTGCAGCTTTTCAATATAGTCTCGAACGAGGCAAAAACCGTATTATCAGGATTAGCGAAAAAGGCATCGATGTTTTTACTTAATAACGATTGCGTAACCAGCTGCGCATCGGCCGATGTATTGACTGGCAAGGCAACTATAGTTACATTTTGTTTTTCGGCCAATGATTTGATGCGGCTAAGTGCGTCTGTTGATTGTGGTTCTGACTGGTTATAGATCATACCGATCACCAGCTTGGCTCCCTTGGGTTTAAGCAGTTTGGGGATGATAGAAAATGAAGTATCAATATAGTTAAGATCCTCAAGCGCGCCAAAAAGATTGGCAGGTGCCTTGCCACCTGCGTCGACTACTTTCATACGCTCAGGAACCGGTGATACCATGGCAAAAACCGGAATAGTTTTGGTGTTTTGCAAGGCAGTTACCGTTGCCAAAGTAGTACTGGTGGCCAGCAGATCTACATTTTCAGAAATAAAATAGTTCACGATCTGCGTAAGCGTAGGGATATTGCCCTGGGCGTTGCGGTATTCTATCTGTACCGTTTTTTTATCCTCGCTAAAGCCCTCCTTTTTCAAAGCGTCGGTAAATCCTGTACGGGCTTGCGCTATGGTAGCATCCTCAAAAGCATCCACAAAACCAACCACAGGTACAGCGGTTGATTTGGGTTTGGGCTTGCATGATACTATAGATATAAGCAAAAAAACAGCGGGTATATATTTTAGAAACTTCATTGTACTAAATTATGTGATTAACGCTAAAGGTAACAACAGAACGGTAAAAGGTGAAATTAGTTTGACCAATATCCCCATATTTGGGTAGATACTCTTCCCGTTTTTGCCGCGAAGTATTCGTTGCAATTAATCTCTTTGCAGTCGCCCGACTCCAGGTCGTAAGTGTTCAGAAGAAATAAAAACGTTGTCATTTCGACGAGGAACGAGGAGAAATCTTATACGACCTCCAAATTCGCTTTGCATTACGTAGAAGATTTTTCGCTATCGCTCAAGAGATAGTTTCTCTTTCGCCCCCGTGCCCTTGCCACCCCATGCTTTTTCGAAATGACAAATTTTTATAGAAATAATTCTTCCGAACACCTATGGGCTCCAGCCGAGCGACTGCGGGGGCGCCTGACTGAAGAAATTCAGAGAGCTATCAACTCTGCTATCAATCCTGCCTGCGCCGCATTGATCTTTATTTTTGCGGTACCTACATCAAACCAGGCTGCTTTATCCACTTCGGGAAATGATTGCATTTTGCCTGAACGGGGTGGCCATTCTATTTCAAAATGATTGCTTTTGATAGTAGTATGATCAATATCCCCCTCAACGGCCCAGGCTTGCACAGTTTTACCTCCTTTTTGAGTAATGGGTTTTAAGAGGATAAATTCACCGTTAATAACCTGTCCGGTTTCTTCTCCAAATTCACGCCTCGCAGCATCCAGTGGGTCATCACCCTCTAAAAATTCACCCTTGGGGATCGACCAGCTGCCATCATCCTTATTCCTGAAAAACGGACCGCCGGGATGCACCAGGAAAACCTGCAGTTCGGCTGCAACCCTTCGGTACAACAGTATTCCGGCACTTTGTTTGCGCATAATTAATATTTAAAAGCAAGTTAATAAAAGCACAATGTTTTATTGTTATTTTTATGACAACCTAATACTTTTTAATAGCATATGACAGACGACAGGTGGACAAAATTTAAACTAACTGCTGATTTTAATACAGACGTTCGCAGTATTTACGAAGCCTGGGCCACCCCCGCCGGGCTCGAGAGCTGGTTTTTACGTAAAGCCATTTTTTGTGCCATAGCCGGGCGGCAGCGCGACGAGGATGAATTTATTAAAAAAGAAGATACTTATTCCTGGTACTGGCATGGCTACGGTGATGAAACTGTAGAATATGGACAGGTATTGGAAAACAATGGCTCCGATCTGCTCAAATTCACCTTTTCGGGCGGCAGCATAGTTACCATTGATATTCAGAATAAATATGGCCTGACCTTAATTGAACTGACCCAGGAAAACATCCCTGAAGAAAACGACCCCGCAAAAAACCTTTACGTGCAATGCCAAATTGGGTGGACATTTTATTTAACCAACCTAAAATCGATAATTGAAGGTGGCAAGGATCTACGGAATAAAAGAGTGGACCTGTTTACCAGTTTTAAATAAAATAATAACGCCGTCATGCCGAACTTGTTTCGGCATCCCACAGGATGAGTTAACCGACATGTTTTACAGCATTACATATGAGATGCCGAAACAAGTTCGGCATGACTTCAAATTTTTAAAAATGAATTTCATTTTATCCTGACAAAAAACAACAGTAATATATTTAGCTTTGGCACCAATCAAAAAATCCCCCTTTAGGGGGCTGGGGGGCATATGTTTACAGGAATTATAGAAACATTAGGTAAGGTTGCTGATCTGCAACAAGATCAGGGCAATTTAAATATCACTATTGAGTCGGCCATTTCGCATGAGTTAAAGATCGATCAATCGGTAGCGCATAACGGCGTTTGTTTAACGGTGGTGGCGCTGGCTGATGGCTTGCATACCGTTACCGCCATTGAAGAAACACTGAACAAAACCAACCTGGGGCATTTGAAAGTTGGCGAACCTGTAAACCTGGAACGCTGCATGCAAATGAATGCCCGCCTTGATGGTCATATTGTACAGGGCCACGTTGACCAAACCGCGGTTTGCACCGTATTTAAAGAACTTGACGGCAGCTGGGAATATACATTTGAGTATGATGCAGCCACCGGTAATGTAACTGTTGAAAAAGGATCTATCTGCATTAATGGCATCAGTCTAACTGTGGTAAACTCTCAGGCCAACAGCTTTTCGGTAGCCATTATACCTTATACTTTTGAGCATACCAACCTGCATAATGTACGCGAAGGATCAGTAGTGAACCTGGAGTTTGATATTATTGGCAAATACGTAGCCCGGTTAATGCAGCGTTAACGCGCCAGTTCGTTAAGCCTTGATTTGGAATAGGTAATATACTTTTGCTGCTTTTCGGGTGGTTTGCTGGCTGTGTATTTTTTATAGTACTTTAAGGCAAGCTGCTTGTTTTTCAGGTCGGTATCGTAAACCGAAGCCAGTAGATAATATAGTATCGGTTTCTCCGAAAATTGTAACGCCTTTTGATAAGCCCAAACAGCTTTTTGATATTTTTTGCGCACCTCGTAACTATCGGCCATTTCCGTGTAATAATCGCCGATGTTAGATGATATACCTTCCTTAATGGCGTTGTCGAGGCTCTGGATTGCTTTGGGCTGATCTTTAAGCGCTTTATATGCCAGTGCGGCTACGTAAAAACTGGTTTCTGATTGCTCCATACCCGGGATATCGGCAAAGGTTTCTACACTGCAGGCGTAGTTTTTGAGATTGTAATAAGCCACGCCAAGCTTGGTTAACACATAACCCGAATGATTACCCAGGTCTATCAATTTTAAACAGGTATTTTTAGTTTCTTCAAACTTATCCTGCGATGAAACCAGTTTAAGAAGGCTTTGTAATAAGATCATGTTGTCAGGATCCTGGGCAATGGCACCGTTCAGTACTTTTTCGGCCGCGGGATATTGTTTCAGATTTACATACAAGTCACTCAAATCGGAAGCCACATCGGGCTCGGCCGGATTAATTTTATTGGCCTTCTGCAAATAATAGATCATGCTTCCAAAATCGGCTTTATCGCCGGCAATTTTGCCCAGTTGCTTGTACACCAGAAAATTAGTACTGTCTTTTTTGGCTATCATTTTATAATAAACTTCGGCCTTTACATTATTACCCCGGCGCAGGTTAATGGCGCCCAGGCTAAACAAGGCCACCGTATTGGTGGAGTCGGTATCGTATATGCGCTGATAGTATCCTTCCGCGTCGGGAAGTCGCCCGGCCATTTGCGATGTATAAGCCAACTTGCTCAACACCTGTACATTGCTTACCGGTTCGGGGTATGTTTTTTTCAGATAATCTGCGGCTTCTGCAAAGCGCTGATTTTGGTAATAATCGAGCAATAAGGAGTCATTTGCAGCAGACGATTGCTGGGCGAATAACGATGTGATGGAACACATTAAAAAAGAAAAGATAAATACCGATTTCATATCAACTAAATTATTAGTTATAGATGATATATACAAATTTTAAACAATTTTTATTGTTAGGGGTTAATGAGGTATACTATAAATTAAAAAAATAAACACTATGGATAAGTTAAAGAAGTTTGGACTGATGGAGAAAATTGTCCATGAATTAGAAGATCTGAAAAATAGTCAGCAAGCCATTATCACCAAGCTTGCTAAAATAGAGGTAGACAACATGGAACTGGGTGATAAGAGACTGGAAAAAGACCTGCCCGATATGCACCAGCGCGTATCTGATAATCTGGACAACATAGTCAGCATCCTTGCTGATTTTGCAAATCAGACCACTAATTATAGTGACAGCAACAATATTCAGGCACTAAAGGAACAGGATGCTATTAACAAATTATAAAAAATAAGCCCCCGGATTGGGGGCTTATTTTTTTGCCGCCTTTTCGTCGCTCGCTGCCGCAAGCGTTTCGGTTTGCGGTAACGGTGAATCTATGTGTCGTATAATAGTTTCTCGCTCCAGTCGAAATGACAAATCAAAGAAAAGATACGTCATTCCGAACGAGGTACGAGGAGGAATCTTATACGCAGGATCTACCTATCATATATCATTTTTCACCTCCCTCAAGAGATAGTTTCTCCTTCCGGTCGAAATGGCATCAGGGGAATTAAAAATTTTCATGAATATATAAATCACAACAGGTTAATTTAATAACTTAGTATCTATAACCAATTAACCAATCTTAAAACTATTAAATCATGAAAAAACTAACCTTGCTGTTTACCTTCATGGTAACTGTTTTCGCCTGTGCAACGGTGTGTGCCCAGACTACCAACGACCAAATGGTTGCCGAATGGCAGCGTGCCAAAAACTACACCAAAGCCTACCTTGATGCCATGCCCGATGATGGTTACAGCTTTAAGCCAACACCTGAAATGAGGTCGTTTGCGGGACAAATGCTGCACTTAGCTGACGCCAATTATGGTTTCACCTCCGGGGTAAGCGGCAAACCAAGTCCGCTTGGAAAAACATCGGCCGAAAAAACTATTGAGCAAACAAAGGCAGCTACTACTAAAGCGGTAATGGACAGTTATGATTTTGCGATCAGTACTATACAGGGCATGACCCCGGCACAGCTACAGGAAAGCATGAAAATTGCCGGTAAAGATCTGTCAAAAGCCACTGTTTTAGGTAAAGCCTTTGAACATCAAACTCACCATCGCGGGCAAGCAACAGTTTATCTGCGTTTAAAAGGAGTAACACCACCTCAGGAAATGTTATTTTAAAAATATTCGCAAGCGTTAATACAAAAGCCCGGCTATTAAAGCGGGGCCTTTTGTATTATATTTTTTTACCTGCCGACTACTGATATTGTATGTAAATAGGCGCAGGCTTCAGGCTTAAAACCTCTTTGGGCGTAAGCATACGGTGAGGCACATTTTTAATATCGTTTTTATAAAACAGTTTAAAACCTGTGAACTGTACCGGCTCCTGGGTTATAAAATATTTATAAGTGCCTTTTTTTAGTTCGGGGCCGCCCCAGCCATCCATATCCATTACAAACTGTACATCGCTGCGTAGTTTGATATCCTGGTAATTGGTTACCATACGTTTGGTAAAACGGTGCACTACAAAAATTTTAGGTGGCAGGTTATATTTTTTAGCTAAGGAACTTAAATAGCCGGTTACATAGTTAATATCGTCGGCATCAAATGTGCCGATGCGTTTACCGGGTACACTCCCCTCTTTCATTGAAAATTCAGGGTCGATGCCAAAATGTACATTGGGCATACGCAGGTATTTCTCCAATAGCGGCAATTCGGTTTGTACTGTACTAAAACCAACCTGTATATCTAAAAACACGATAGCGTTGATCTGTTTGGCCATATCCAATACCTTATCTATCTGGCTAAAAGGCATCCGCAAATTATGCAAGCCATTGCGGCCGGCATCGGCCTGGGCAGTAACACAGATGTAATGCAGTGCGGGTACAACCGGTGTAAGTGTATCGGCTTCCTCCCATACCTTAACCTCGGCTTTTAACTTGGCTAACATTTCTTTTGGAGCATATTGGCCCAGTACGCCCATGTTTTTGGAGTACATATTACCATAATAAGCAACCACCCTGTTGAATGGCAAAATAGCGCCGGGTGATGGATAAGGTGCTTTTTTAACCGGCCAGCGGCCAGTTTTATCGCCATTGGCCAGCCGTTTCATTAAAGAATCGTACTGTAGCGTATCAAGTACCGGGATGCTTTTAAGGGTGGTATCCTTAGAAATATTATTTGCGTAAACCTTATTAAAAGAACCAATTAAACAAACRGCAGTAACTGTTAACAATGCAAGTCCCGTTTTGATTCTCTTCAATTTTATAAAGTTTAATTTGATGTTAATGTATATTATTCAATACTCTTGCCCCGCATAGCCGTGCTAATAGCCTGATCCATCAGGCGCTCAGCAAATGGACGCGTAAATTCATTTATTTCGTCAATACGCTTCAATATCAGATCCTTATCGCCTGTGGCTATAGCAGCTTTTAAAGCCGCCAGATGCTCATTGGTTTTTTCAGTTTCTTCAGTTGTAACGTAGCTGCCGTTCTTTTGCAAAAACCGCTCCACAGTGTAAACCATTTGTTCGCCTTCGGTGCGGGCTTCTATCAGCATACGCTGGTTTACATCGTCTTTTGCGTGGGTTATGCTGTCCATCAGCATTTGCTCCACCTGCTCATCAGTAATGCCATAAGTGGGTTTTACCTCTACCTCCTGCTTTACGCCCGAGCGCAGTTCAATGGCCTGTATGGTAAGTATACCATCAGCATTCAGCAAAAAGTTAATATCCACCTTAGGGAAACCAGCCGGCATGGAGGGGATGCCTTTCAGATTAAACTCGGCCAGTTTACGATTCTCTTTTATCAGGTCACGTTCACCCTGGTAAACGGCAATTTTCATATTCACCTGTCCATCAACCGAGGTAGTGTATTGCCTGCCCCCTTTAGTAGGCACTTTGGAATTACGCGGGATAATGACATCCATTAAACCGCCCATGGTCTCGATACCTAAAGAAAGCGGGGTAACATCCAGCAATAAAATATCTTTACGGTTACCGGCCAAAATATCAGCCTGTATAGCAGCGCCCAGGGCAACCACTTCATCAGGGTTCAGATCATCATGTACCGGGCGACCAAAAAATTCGGCCACCATTTTTTTCACCAACGCTGTACGTGTAGAGCCGCCAACCATGATCACTTCATCAATCTGGCTGATAGTCAGTTTAGCATCCTTCAGCGCGTTTTGGCAGCAGGTAATGGTTTGCTGTACCTTGGGTAATATCAGCTCCTCAAAAGTGTTTCGGTCAAGGGTACACCAGATATCGCCTATTTTTTCGTTAAACAGGCTTTGATGGGCAAATGCTTTTTTGGCTTCTTCGGCTTTAAGACGCAATTGCTGGGCCAGCTCGTTATTGGCTATAATTTCGGCCTTGTTCAGGTTATTTTTTTCTATCCAGTAATCAACAATGATACGGTCAAAATCATCACCACCTAAAAAAGTATCGCCATTTGTTGCCAGCACTTCAAAAATACCGTTCTGTATTTGCAGTATAGATACATCAAACGTACCACCACCAAGGTCATATACGGCTATAGTTTTTGTTTCCTCGGGGTCAAGACCTATACCATAAGCTAAACTCGCGGCGGTTGGTTCATTTACAATACGTAATACATCCAAACCGGCCAATTTACCCGCATCACGTGTGGCTTGCCTCTGCGAATCGTTAAAATAAGCAGGTACGGTAATAACCGCACGGTTTACCGGGGTTTTTAGGGCATGTTCAGCGCGGGCTTTCAGCTCTTTTAATATCAGGGCCGATAGCTCTATCGGTGTATAAAACTTATCGCCAACCTTAATCTTTACCAGGCTTTCGGTATCATCATCAATAACCTTGTACGAGAAAAAGTCTTTATAATTTTCAATATCGTGGTAGCTGCGGCCAAGCAAACGCTTAACCGAGAAAACGGTATTCTGAGGATCGGTAATTAAAAACTCCTTAGCCTCGTTACCCACCAAAACATCGCCGGTTGAGCCAAAATGCACTATTGAGGGTACTAAAACACCTTTGCCTGTATCATTAATTACATGCGGGTTTTTATCCGGGTTGATGAACGCCACAAGGGAGTTTGTAGTACCCAGATCAATACCTACAATAATATCTTCTTTTTGTAATGAACCTGTTGCCAGGTTGATAGAAACTTTAGCCATTGTATTAACTTAACAAGCCGCAAATGTACTTAGTTTTGATTGATGGTGTGTCTTTTCAATCTCGAATTATGTTTTTTGTATGAATCGGGATTTTGTCTGAACCGGGATTAAACAGATTAAGGGATTAATGGGTACCAACCGTATTTGTCATCCTGAGGAACGAAGGATCTATTCGTGAACATGTATATCGGTAAATAGATTTTTCACTGTGTTCAAGATATAGTTCTTCGCTCCTCAGAATGACAAAATTTTATTGAATCCGGGCAATCCCTTAATCCCTCCAAATCCCGGTTCAGACAATTACACAACTAAAGATTCAGCCGATTTAACCCGGGTTTCAACCACTATTAATGACAATAGCAGTATCAGGCCGATTGCAAAAAAGCAATCAAGTACCAGCGCTGAGTCGCGCATTTCGTGGGTTAAGGCTTCTACAAAGCCAAAGGTGAATAAGCCTACTACAATAGACAACTTTTCGGTAACATCATAAAAACTAAAATACGAAGCCGTATCCGGAATATTCTGAGGAATGTATTTGGAAAACGTAGACCGCGACAGCGACTGCACACCTCCCATAACCAATCCTACTATAACGGCAGCCGCATAAAACTGGTGCGCATTTGCTACAAAGTAAACGCTCCCACATATAAGGCACCAGATACCTACTATACCTGCTAATACCTTGGTATTACCGTACCTGGCCGACATTTTTGCCGTTATAGCCGCGCCGATGATGGCTACAACCTGTATGATCAGGATGATTGCGATCAGGTCTTCTTCCGGCATTTTTAACTCTTTGGCCCCAAAATTAGCAGCAACCAGCAAAATGGTTTGCACCCCTACCGAATAAAAGAAAAAAGCTGGCAGAAAACGTTTTAACAAAGGTAGTTCTTTTACCTTCTTCCAAACTTTGCCCAATTCCTTAAATCCGCCCGTTAAAACATTATATTGATGCGAATCTGCATTAGGCTGTCCTTTGGGCAGCAGGTAAAACGCGATGAACGAGAAACCTATCCACCAGATACCTACTATGAGAAATGATAAACGTGCAGCAACATCATCAGTAATACCAAATGTTTTGGGCGACAATACAAACACAAAACAAAGCACCTGCACCACAATGCTACCCGCAAAACCATATATGAAACCTTTAGCACTTACCGCGTCCTGCTGATCTACAGTGGCTATTTGTGGCAGGTATGAGTTATAAAATACAAAACCACCGCAATAACCTATAGATGCCAGTCCATAACAGATCATACTGAATGTAAACGTGTTCATAGTAAAAAAGAACATACCGGCACAAGCCAAACTTCCCATCCAGGTGAACAGTTGCATATATAGCTTTTTATGCCCCTTATAATCGGCAATAGAGGTTAATATAGGCAGCATAACCACTATAATGAGATATGACAAGGCTAATATGTAGGTAGAAAGTACAGTGTTGATGTATGGATGACCAAAAAAGGTTACCATGTCGCCATTCTGTTTATTGGCAGTGATGGCCACATAATAGGCCGGAAAGATGGTAGAGAGAATAACCATATTATAAGCCTGGTTAGCCCAATCAAACATGGCCCAGGCCCAAATGGTTTTCTTATTGTTTTTAGCTGCTTCCATGAAACTTTTGAATGATTATTTTATACCGTAATGATCATTCATCAGTTTTACAAAAATAGAGCCCGGCAATATGGCTTTAAGTGTAGGCACAATAGTTTGCCCAAGCGCGCCTACCAGGTAGTTGTGAGCGGGGTTAGATTTTGCTACTATTTTACAAACCTGTGCTGCTACTTTACCAGGGTCGCCGCCAATGCTTTCGTCTTTTTCCATGCTGGCTACAGCAGCTTCAAATTCTTTTTTAAGTTTTTCGTTTGGCAAGGTAAATGGTAATTTTTCACGGCTGCCGGTAAAGTCTGTTTTAAAATCGCCGGGATTAATCACCGATACTTTAACACCTGTATTTTGCAGCTCCATGCGCAGGCTTTGGGAGTAACCTTCAATAGCAAATTTTGAGGCACTGTATAAACCCTGGTATGGCAAGCCAAACAAACCTGCCAATGAACCTATGTTGATCACCAGACCCTGCTTTTTTTCGATCATGCCGGGCAAAACGGCGCTGCATACCCGTACCACACCAAAAAAGTTCACTTCAAACTGTTTCTTAGCAGCGTCAACGGGCATGGCATACAG
>NZ_JBFUJG010000126.1:0-14527 GCF_056401495.1 Mucilaginibacter sp. P4_E8 | reverse complement strand
GTAAAAACACTTTTGCACATGGCTGCATTAGTAGCCATTCAGTATAATGATGAGTTAAGGCTTTATTACGAAAGGAAAGTCAACGTCGAGAAGAAGAATAAAATGAGTGTCATAAACGCTGTAAGAAATAAACTTGTACAACGTATTTTCTCCTGTGTAAGACAAAATAGAAAATATGAAAAAAATTATCTCAAATTAGTTGCTTAGATCATAGAAATCGAGGAACGAAGCAATCTCTATGCTATACAGAGTCGCTTTACATATCGCAGACCCGCTCTTGGTTTGTAGCTGCCGCGAGTTTAGCGCAGCGTAACTCGTGGTTAATCATTAAGTAAGCTTCCAACTTACGCACCTTACAGCGCTTAATCCATTAAAGTTATATCAATTAGTCCTTTACCACCCGAATAATCTTTTGCACTGCTATACAGATAATGCTCTGGCTCCTCAACCCATCCTGCAGTTACAGGGTTGTTATGCAGGTAATCAAGTTTTTGATCTATCACATCCTTACTCCACAATTCAATAGGATGGTTACCTTGTTGCCAAAATTGGTATTGTTCGTTATTAGGATTCCCTTTAAGGGCGTTCCTGGTCATGGAATTTATAATTGCGGCTCATCGATGTTAAGGTAATTAATTTGTTTTAAAGCCGGAAGCTTTAACAATGGTATACCACGAGTTACGCTATCGCTAAACTCGCGGCAGCGTAACAGAGAAAATAATAAAAGAAATCATGGTAATCCCTTAATCTCATAAATCCCGGTTCAGACAAACACGTTAGGGATAGAAGCGGATACCGGCCCGCGCCTAAGGCCTTGTACCGTATGAGCGAATAGCCTGGCCCGCAGGGAAACGTTCACATTAGTATATTTACCTGACTTACCTATCTGCTATCTACCCAACCATCTGCTAATCACCACACAACCCTCCCAAAAACCACATATAACAGTCATTTTGTTGCAATTTGGATTAATTCGTTAAATTCTTGTACCTTATCATCCCTATAAAAAATTAAATTTGCAAAGTAAAAAATCATTCTTTTGGACAGAACACTGATAATAGGAACAAGAGGTAGTGAATTGGCACTATGGCAGGCTAATTTTGTAAAAGACAGCCTTGCAGCAATTAATGTAACTGCCGAACTAAAGATCATAAAAACCCAGGGCGACCGTATACTCAACCTAAGCTTTGATAAGTTAGAGGGTAAGGGCTTTTTTACAAAGGAATTAGAAGAAGAATTATTGGCTGGTACCATTGATATTGCGGTACACTCGCACAAGGACCTGCCAACTGAAAACCCTCCGGGACTCATTATCGCAGCAGTTTCAGAAAGGGAAGATCCCGCTGAACTGTTGTTGATCTTGAAAGATTGTGTGGATGTGCACCAAAAGCTTTCGGTAAAATACGGGGCTATTGTAGGTACATCATCAAACAGGCGTAAGGCACAATTGCTGGCCCACCGCCCCGACCTGGAGATAGAAGATCTGCGTGGTAATGTGCCAACTCGTATTGGCAAACTGCGCGATGAAAAATACGACGCCATTATGGTGGCCAAAGCAGGCGTAACCCGTTTAGGTTTGGACCTGAGTGAATTTCATGTAGAGGAGATTACTCCTGTGGAGCTGATACCCGCACCTGCACAAGGCGCGCTGGCTATCCAGATCAGGGAGAGCAACCATGACGTTTTTGAGATACTGCAAACACTACATCATCCGGATGTAGCCGAAGAACTGGCTGTTGAAAGAACAGTGCTTAAACTTTTTGGTGGCGGTTGCCACCTGCCGTTGGGCTGTTACTGCCGCCGTGATGAGGGTATGTTCCAGGTGTTTACTTCCAAAGCCGAAACCGGCGAGGATTTTCCCGACAGACTGTTTTTAGAGTCGGCAACAACCGAAGGTCTGGCCGAAAAGGTGGTGGCAAAATTTGCTAAGGGCCGTAAGTTCCCCTCAAAGGTATTTATATCGCGCGAGCTGTCTGATCAGAGTTATTTTCGTAAGGCGCTGGAACATCACGGTATTGATGTAGAGGCCCGTTCACTGATCCGTACCGTGCCGGTAATTAACAAGCTCGACTCGTATATATTAAAAAATATTGACTGGGTATTTTTTTCCAGCAAAAACGCGGTGGAATATTTTTTCCAGCTGAACCCGCTATTTCCTAAAAAGGTGAAATTTGGCGTAATGGGCAGCGGGTCAGAAGAAATGCTGCGTCGCAAAGGTTATTTTACCAATTATGTGGGCGAAGGAACAGATACTGCCGAAGTTGCCGAAGAGTTTGCTAAACTGGCCAATGGAAAGATCATATTGTTCCCAGGTGCCGAAAGTCCGATGAGGAGCATACAGCAAGGGTTATCGGCCGATACTAAGATCATTGATCTGCCGGTATATGAAACCGTGCTGGAAGAAGATGTAGAGGCCAGCGGCGCTGATGTGATGGTGTTTACCAGTCCATCGAACGTGGAGGCATACTTTGCTGATAACCTGCTTGATCCCTATCAAAAGGTAGTGGCTATAGGCAAATCAACAGGGAAAAAATTCGATGAAATGGGTGTGAAATATACCCTGCCTTTTTCGCCTGACGAAGTTGGACTGTCTGAGGCAGTGTTTGGATTATAAGCCTCCTAACCTCCTAAAGGGGGAACGATTGGCGGCTTTAATATTAAAATAAGAAATTTAAAAAATTCCCCCTTTAGGGGGTTAGGGGGCTTATGTTACAAAGACCACGTAGAAACCGGAAAAGTGAAGTGATACGCCAAATGGTGCAGGAAACCCACGTTAGCGCTGCTAACCTGATATTCCCGCTGTTTATTGTTGATGGTACGTTTCAAAAAACAGAAGTTGCATCGATGCCGGGCATTTATCGTTATTCTATTGATAACTTGCTGCGCGAGGTAGAAAGCTGTTTGAAGCTCGGTTTAAATTCGTTTGATCTGTTCCCCAATATTGAGGAATCGTTAAAAGACCCATTAGCTACCGAAAGCCACCGCGAGGAAAGTTTATACCTGCGGGCCATCCGCGAGGTAAAAAAGAATTTTCCCGAAGCTTGTGTAGTTACCGATGTAGCGATGGACCCTTACAGCAGTGATGGTCATGATGGCATCGTTAAAAACGGAGAAATACTGAATGATGAAACGCTGGAAGTGTTAGGTAAAATGGCCCTGGCCCATGCTCAATGCGGTGCTGATATCATTGCCCCGTCTGACATGATGGATGGCCGTGTAGGATATATTCGTAATGTGCTGGACGAAAACGGGTTTACAAACGTTTCTATCATGTCATACTCGGCTAAGTATGCCAGCGCGTTTTACGGGCCGTTCAGGGATGCCTTAAATTCGGCACCCAAATTTGGCGATAAAAAAACCTACCAGATGAACCCGGCCAATCAGCGCGAAGCATTGATAGAAGCCAATCTTGACGAATTGGAAGGCGCCGACTTTTTAATGGTAAAACCAGCATTGCCATACCTGGATGTGATAAAATTAATAAAAGATAATACCGAGCTACCAGTAGCGGCCTATAACGTAAGCGGCGAATATGCCATGGTTAAAGCCGCCATACAACGCGGCTGGCTTAATGAGCAACGCGCCATTACCGAAGTGCTTACCAGCATCAGGAGGGCCGGCGCGACAGCCATATTAACCTATCATGCCAAGGAAGTACTGGAGAATAAATGGATATAAGAAGCTAAAAGCAGAAGGCTCAAAGCCAAAAGCTTTTACTGAAAGATAAATAAATCAAGCTTTAAGCTTTTTGCTTTGAGCTTTACGCTTTAAAAAAGAATGTTAGATTCAATAAAAAAGATGTTTTCGGGTGAGGCCAGTGAGCCGGTGAGTACTACAGGCAAGCCGGATATCAGCAGGGAAAAATCTGCCGAGTTATATGCCAAGGCAAAAATGTATTTTCCGGGTGGGGTAAACTCGCCGGTGAGGGCGTTTAAATCTGTTTATGGCACGCCCTTGTTTATACAAAAAGGCGATGGCAGCCATATCTGGGATGCTGATGGTAATGAATTTGTTGATTTTTGCTGCTCATGGGGACCGCTTATTTTAGGTCATAATAATGCTAAGGTAAAAGAGAAAGTTATCGAGGTGATGCAGAACGGCATGTCGTTCGGCGCACCAACCGCTTTGGAGAATGAACTGGCCGAACTGATCCTGAAGAACAATAAATTTATTGAAAAACTACGTTTTGTAAGTTCAGGTACCGAGGCGGTAATGTCGGCCATCAGGCTGGCAAGAGGCTATACCAAACGTGATAAAATATTAAAGTTTGAAGGCTGCTACCATGGTCACGTAGATGCGCTGCTGGTTAAAGCTGGCTCAGGTCTGGTAACCTTTGGCGAAACTTCATCAGCAGGTGTGCCCAAAGCCTTTGCCGACGAAACCATTGTTGTATCTTTAAATGACAAAGAAGCTTTAACCAAAGCGTTTGAAGAGTTTAAAGATCAGATAGCCGCCATTATTATTGAGCCGGTACCGGCCAATAACGGTTTGCTGCTGCAGGAAAAAGAATACCTGCAATTTTTACGTGATATATGTACCCAAAATGGTACCCTGCTTATATTTGATGAGGTGATATCTGGTTTCAGGATAGGTTTTGAAGGTGCATCAGGCTATTACAATATTAAACCGGACATTATAACCTATGGCAAAATTATAGGTGGCGGTATGCCGGTTGGCGCTTACGGAGCTTCGGCTGCCATCATGAGCAATATATCACCTGATGGTGCGGTTTACCAGGCGGGTACCTTATCTGGCAACCCGGTAGCTATGGCCGCGGGTATAGCGCAGCTAAGCGAATTGCTAAGGATGGGTTTTTACCGCGACCTGAATAATAAAACAGAAGAGTTCAGAGATGCGGTACAGCGTTTTGCTACAGCCCGAAGCTATAAGTTTAAGGTGTTTGGTATAGGGTCTATATTCTGGTTTGCTTTTACAGATAAAGAGTATATTCGTAAAGCCGAAGATATTGATGCATCCAGCATGGAAAAATTTAAAAAGTTCCACCGCGAATTAATAAACCGGGGCATTTACCTGGGGCCATCAGGCTACGAGGTTGGCTTTATATCATCGGCTCATACCAAAATAGACCTGGAGAAAGCAAAACGTGCTATCTTTGATAGTCTTGACCTGGTATTTAACGGTAAATAACTGATAAAGAAAATGAAAAAGCCATTTGTTATTTTTTATGCGCTGATCATATATGCCGTTTCCGAATTGGTTTGGTGGGGCTATATGCTCATGAAATTACAGCCGGAACGCATTGGGATGATCCTGGGCGAAGGCTCCATGTTTGTGTTGATATTTGTTGTGGGGGCCTTTAGCCTGCATAAATCTATAAACAAGGAACGTAAATTGCAGGAGCAGAAAAAGAATTTCCTGCTTTCGGTAACGCATGAGTTAAAATCGCCGCTGGCATCCATCAAAATATTGCTGCAAACTATTCAAAAACGCAACCTGACCAAGGAACAGATCCTTGATTTTATTGATAAATCATTGAATGATGTGGAACGTTTGGATGATATGGTGGAGAATATGCTACTGGCATCAAAAATTGATAACCGGTCATATACTTTCCCTAAGGCCAGCTTTAACCTTTCGGTATTGGTTGATAGCATTGTTAACCGTTTGCAGATCACCAAGTGCGATTGTAACCAGCAGATCATCGATGCCGAAATTGAACCAAAGATCGAGATCACCGGTGATAAATTTGCTTTAACATCGGTAGTTACCAACCTTATTGAAAATGCGGTAAAATATTCAAGCCCGTGCTCGGCAGTAGGTGTTAAACTGTTTTCGAAAGACGACAAGGTTTACCTGGAAGTGGCCGATCATGGTATTGGTATAGCCGATAATGAAAAAACACGTATTTTCGACAAATTTTACCGTGTGGGCAGCGAGGATACCCGTAATACAAAGGGTACCGGGCTGGGCCTTTATATTGTAAAAGAAGTGCTTGATAAACACAAGGCCAGTATCAGGGTTAGGGATAACCGCCCTGCAGGCAGTGTTTTTGAAGTTGTTTTTGGATTAACCTAAATTAAAAGTAATATGCCAAACAAAAAAAGAATATTATTAGCCGAAGACGAAGAACATTTGTTGGAAGCCATTAAACTTAACCTGGAGCTGGAGGGTTATAAGGTTTCGACAGCTAAGAATGGTAAAAAGGCTTTACAGTTATTTAAGGAAGAGCGTTTTAACCTGGTGATATTAGATGTGATGATGCCTGAGATTGATGGCTTTGTTGTTGCTGAAACCATCAGGCTTGAAAATACCGAAGTGCCTATTATGTTTTTAACTGCTAAAAATACCAATGAGGACAAAATTTCGGGTCTGAAAAAAGGTGCCGATGATTATCTAACCAAACCCTTTAACCTTGAAGAGCTAATTTTAAGGGTGAATAACCTAATAAAACGCAGTCTGAAAGGCGAAGACCTGAAAGAGTTTAACAGCTATAAAATTGGTGAGAAAACCATTCACTTTAACTCATTTGAGCTGGTGAATGAGGATGAGTCAATTACCCCGCTCACCAAAAAAGAAACCATGCTGCTTAAGCTGCTTATTGAACGCAGAAATGATGCCGTATCGCGCGAGCAGATACTGGAAACGGTTTGGAATTATGATGTATATCCTTCAACCCGTACTATTGATAACTTTATCCTAACTTTCCGTAAGTATTTTGAACCAGATCCTAAAAACCCGGTTTATTTTCACTCCATCCGTGGTGTAGGTTATAAATTTACCGATAATCAGCATTAATGTTCAGTAATAGGGTACGCATATTTATCGCATTTGTTTTCCTGTTGTCGTTAGGCTTGCTGTTATACCTGCATATTTATGAACTGGCGGCAGTAGCTGTAATGATGATCATGCTGCTCATATGGGATTACTTTAAACAAGGTACACTTATTGTAGCGGCCAAGTATTTTCATGCAAAGGATTACGTTAAAACCGAGGCTTCATTAAAGGAAATTACGAGGCCCGAGTGGCTCAGTAAGAAACGCCGTGGTTTTTATGAGTATATATATGGTGGCGTTTGCATCCAGAAACAAGATTTTGAGGAAGCAGAAAGGCATTACGAGCTGGCGGCACAGTACCCGCTTCATACCGTTAATGATCATGTGGCGGCATTGGTAACCGTAGCCAATATCAATATCAGGTTTGGCAATTATGATAAAGCCAAAGCCTATTTACAACTGACCGAAAAACATACCGATAAAATTACGGCTAAAATGAGGGATGTAATAGGTCGCCTACATCAGGAACTAAAAAAACATTGAAACATAGTATCAAGTAGTTAGTATCACGTATCAAAATTTTTGTAATTCAGACTAATAAATTCTTTTTTAGAGGTCTTGATACTTGATACTAACTACTTGATACTTTATATATTATGAGAGATTCGTTATTAATAAAAGCAGCTTTTTCCGAAAAAACAGAACGCCCGCCGGTGTGGATGATGCGCCAGGCTGGTCGTTTCATGAAAGAATACTGGGATATCAAAAACAAGTATTCTTTTCTGGAGATGTGCAAAACGCCGGAACTGGCCGCTGATGTTACCATGCTGCCGGTTAATTTGTTGGGTATTGACGGGGCCATTCTGTTTTCGGACATATTGGTTACCGGCGAAGCAATGGGTGGCGATCTGAGCTTTCAAAATGGTGTTGGTCCTAAATTTGCCAACCCTGTACGCACACAGGCCGATATTGATAACCTGCAAACCGATGCGGTACACAAACTGCAATATGTAGCCGACGCCATTAAAGTGATACAGCAGCGTCTTAATGGCAGCATTCCGCTTATTGGATTTGCCGGTGCGCCGTTTACGGTAATGAGCTACCTGGTAGAGGGTGGCTCGTCAAAAGATTTTAAGCTCACCAAACTGATGCTGCACAATGAGCCCGAAATGGCCCATCAACTGTTATCGAAAATTGCTACCGTTACGGCCGATTATCTGAACATGCAAATTGCTGCCGGTGTTAATGCCGTGCAAATATTTGACAGTTGGGCACAGGCTCTGGCTTGGGATGACTATAAAGAATTTAGTCACCGTTATATTGCCGAGATCATCAGTAAACTAAATCGGAAAGATATCCCGGTAATATCCTTTTGCAAAGGGAGTTCGGTATTCGCGCCATTGATGGCCGAGGCTAAACCTGATGTAATCTCCATTGACTGGAATGTTGACCTGCTTGATATTAAAAAGCGTTTGCCCGCAGGCATTGCTGTGCAGGGTAATCTTGATCCGCATATATTGTATGCTGATAAAAAAGTAATAAAAGACCGCATATACCGCCTGTTCGACCGTATGAAGGACGAGAAAGGTTTCATCTTTAACCTGGGCCACGGCATTATGCCCGATATTCCTTTTGATAACGTGAAGTACGCGGTAGAGGTAATAAAAGAATATGCCCCCTAACCCCCTGAAGGGGGAATTTAAGAGGGTTACTATAGAATTAAAAGGTTAGCTCCCCCTTTAGGGGGCTGGGGGGCGTCATGTACCAATACGTATTAGCTATACACATCATTTTTGTAGTCTGCTGGATGGCGGGGCTGTTTTATAGTGTGCGCTTGTTTATTTATCATACCGAAGCGCAGGAAAAACCCGAACCTGATCGTAAGATCTTGTCTGACCAGTTTACCATTATGGAGCGTAAACTATGGAATATTATTACCATACCCTCCATGATCCTCACTGTAGCAGCCGGTATTACCATGCTGATACTGCAACCCGGCTGGCTTCATTATGGATGGATGCACATTAAACTTACCTTTGTGGTATTGCTTGGCATATATCATCATATGTGCCAGAATAAAATAAAGCAAATGGCTAATGGCGTGTTTAAGTGGACATCAACCCAACTGCGCCTCTGGAACGAGTTAGCAACCTTATTTTTATTCGCCATAGTTTTCCTGGTGGTACTTAAAAATTCCCTGAACTGGATATTCGGGGTGGTAGGTTTGGTTGCCCTTGCAGTTATCCTGATGATCGCCGTGAAAATATATAAGCGTTTAAGGATGAAGAAGTAGTTGCTATCAAACCGTCATGCTGAACTTGTTTCAGCATCCCATAGAATAAGTAACCATCATGTTGTATACCTTGTATGTGAGATGCCGAAATAAATTCGGCATGACGGAAACGGACGAACTTTCAATCGACGAAAATCTTCTAAAATGAGACGCATTGCATGCGTCTCGGACTATTCCTTCACCACAACCCCATCCTTCATCACCAGGTTCACTTGTTTTAATACCTTCATATCCTCAACCGGGTTACCTGTTACAGCAACCATATCGGCTAAGAAGCCGGTTTTAATGTTACCCAGGTTGTTCAGTTTAAAAACCGCTGCGTTTACTGATGTTGCCGAGCGTAATACATCCATCGGTTTCATGCCATACTCAACCATCAGTATCATTTCGCGTGAGTTATCACCATGCGGAAATACACCAACATCGCCACCCATACAAATGGTAACTCCGGCTTTAAGAGCTTCGGTAAATATGTAATGCTTTTGCTTAACCCCCGCAGGCACAGGATCAGTACCCTTCCTCCAGCCTTTATAGCTTAATGTGGCTTCGGTGGCCGCAAGAGTAGGGCATAAAGCTATTCCTTTTTCTTTCATCAGTTTAAAAAGCTCCGGCGTGCCGCCATCGCCATGTTCAATAGTCGTAACACCGGCAGCTATGGCCCGGCGCATCCCTTCTTCTGTTGATGAATGTACAGCAACAGTGCGTCCGCTGCTTTTAGCAACCAGTAAGGCTACCTTTAGTTCCTCTTCGGTAAATGTAGGGGCAGCAGCTTCATTTATTCCCCAACGGTAATCGGCATATATCTTTACCACATCGGCTCCGTGCCCAATTTGCGACCGCACTACCCGGGTAATGCCCTCCACACCATCAGCCTCTTCACCACCTTTAGTGATCGTATTTTCTGGAATTTCATTTTTAGGACCATAACTGCCTGTAGCTACAATGGCACGGGTAGCAACCAGCATCCTCGGACCCGGTATTATTTTTTTGTTTATCGCGGTTTTTAAACCCGCATCATCATAAGCGGCGCCCTCAGTGCCCAGGTCGCGCACGGTGGTAAAACCTGCTATAAGCGTTGCCCATGCGGCTACGGTTGCCCTTGCAGTGCGCTCAGCCCTGCTTTCGGTAAGTACCTGGTCGTTCCAGCTGGTTTCATTGTAGGGGTGCAGAAAAAGGTGCGAATGCCCTTCGATCAGGCCGGGCATCAGCGTAGTTCCTTTAAGATCAATGATGCGGGCTGTGGCCGGGGCTTTTATACCGGAAGGATCGCCAACGGCTTCAATATGATTTCCCTTTACCAGTACCCACCAACCAGCGTGCATCTGTTCGCCATCAAAAATACGGTCGGGTTTAAGCAGTGTGTAATATTCGGCAGGTTGTGCAAGCACTGTTTGAAAACCACATATTATAAGTATTATAGTAATAAGGAGTTTTTTCATTATAAATAAAGATAGTTTACTTTAAAGTAGTTTTATAATAGTGTAAATATATTTTCAAGCTCATGCAACCATTTGCCAAAGCATTACATCTTACTGTTATAAATGATGTTTTTGGAACCAACTTATACCACCATCCAACTGATAGAACGCTGTAAAGCGGGCGAACGCAAAGCACAGGAATTGTTGTACAAGCAATTTGCTGCCAAAATGCTGGCGGTATGTATGCGGTATGCTACCGATAGGATGGAGGCCGAAGATATGCTGCAGAACGGATTTATAAAAGTGTTTCAAAAAGTAGGTGATTTCAGGGGTGAGGGTTCGTTTGAAGGCTGGGTAAGGCGCATTATGGTACACAGCTCTATTGAGTATTACCGCAAGCACCATAAATTGCTACAGGTAGTTGATGTTGACGAAGCGGTAAATGAACCATCTGTAAACCCGGTAGCAGCATCAAATTTGGATGCCCGGGTGTTGATGGCTTTGATACAACAACTGGCGCCGGGTTACCGCATGGTATTTAACCTTTATGCTTTAGAAGGTTACTCACATAAAGAAATTGCCGCTATAATGGATATCAGTGAAGGGGCATCAAAATCGCAGCTGTCAAGGGCGCGGAATATATTAAAAGAACAAATTGCAAAAATGGAGGGTACAAGTTATGGATATGCGGGATAATGAACTGGATAAGCTGTTTCAGTCGGCACTTAACGATCATGAAATAGAGCCATCTGCCCATGTGTGGACAGGCATTACCGCGCGGCTGRATGCCGATAAACGCAAAAGATCACTGGTGCCCTTTTTAAGCATAGCCGCCGGTATTATGTTATTGGTTACCATAGGGATATTATTTATTCCCAAAACAGTTCAAGTGAATGACCTGCATCCATCCAAAAAAATGGCTAAAAACACATTGCCGGTTAATAAAGTTAATCCGGTTGTACAGCAGGCAGATCAGCAAAACAAAAGTGATAAAAAGGTAGTTATAGCACCGGTTAACAGCTTAGCAAGTGTGAAAAATGTAAAGGAAGGTAAGGGAACAGTTCCTCATAAAGAGGCAATAGGTCCCGAACAAAAACCGGATATTACAAAACCAACAGCTGAGCCCGAATTAGTTTTGGCTACCCGTGGTAATGATCTGGTGAACCCTGTTGTGCCCGATATAGATAACGCGATAAAACCAACAGTTGATAATG
The DNA here is from genome assembly GCF_056401495.1 of Mucilaginibacter sp. P4_E8. NCBI lineage: Bacteria > Pseudomonadati > Bacteroidota > Sphingobacteriia > Sphingobacteriales > Sphingobacteriaceae > Mucilaginibacter > Mucilaginibacter sp. P4_E8. The sequence continues at coordinate 2,868 of NZ_JBFUJG010000126.1, read as the reverse complement.
TACACGCATTAGAAAGTAAGCCGCAATTGACAGCTATGCAATTGCCCCCGGTTAACAAAACAAAGGCCGCAGCGCCGGTTAAAAGACACCGCATCCGCAGTTTGGGCGATGTATTTAATGTAATGATAGCGGCGGTTGATAAACGTGAAGATAAGATCATTGAATTTTCCAATACCGACGAGGACGATGCTACTATTACGGGTGTTAACCTGGGTATTATTAAAGTGAAAAAAGAAAAATAAAATATATATTAACCACTATATGAAACGCTTAATTTTTACCATCATCATATGCGTTGCGGCAAGCGCCACATTTGCTCAAACTACCGCCGATTCAACCCGCACTACAACCGATAGTGTTCCTAAAAAAAGGTTAAGGGTAAAATTAGGTATGGGTGAGGATGCTACTGTTATATCGAGCGGCGAGCGGGATACGGCCTATCATGCACACAAAGCTCCAGGCTTTTCATTTGGTGTTACTTTTTCCAGGATCGATCTGGGTTTTGCAACGCTGATTGATCATGGCAGCTTTACTTTATCGCCCAACAACCAGTTTTTAAGTTATCGCCAATGGAAAACCAGCAACTTTGGTTTCGATCTGGTGCAGTTTGGTTACCGTTTTAACAGTGCCTTTAAAATATACGTTTCGGGTGGGTTCGACTGGACACATATCCGCCTGCGCAGAGATATCACCATACAAAGAAATACACCGGTTTTAACTTATACCGAAGATGATATTAATTACAGCAAGAATCGTTTTTCGTCGAGCTACCTGCGTATCCCCTTATCATTTTACTACCGCAGCCATGAAGATGCCAGCGGAAACTATTTCAGATTGGTTGCCGGGCCCGAAATTGGTGTGCTGCTTAACGGGCGCGTAAAGCAAATAAGTGAGGAGAACGGCAAACAGAAATTTAATGACGATTACCATTTTACCAAGCTGCGCCAGGGTGCGTTTATACGCGTGGGCTATGGCCTGATGGGTATATATGCCAAATACTATTTTACCGATATGTTTGAGAACAGCCCTGCCCAGGAAGGGTTGAAGAATTTTTCCTTTGGGCTAACATTAGGGTTTTAAAGAATGATCCGATCATGAGTAATGAGTAATAAATTGTGCAAAAAGTGAGTAATAATAAACCTTAAATTAAAAATTTAATCCGGTAGTTTTAGATATTAAAGATTATTACAATCTGCCAGCTATTAGCGTTTCGTTTTATACTTAACAGGTTATCCTGACCTGCATAGTATCAGATTTGAAGAATAGCTGTTGATAAATAAACCTATAATATCAACCTTCATGAAAGAAAATATAACTCACCCAGTTTCATTTTCTTATGTTTCAAAAATGATCGCTCATTTGTTCAAATATTTAGTGATCATATTCCTTTGCTTTATAAGCACCTCATTTTCACATGCCCAAACAACAATTGACAGCATAAATAAGCTGATCAAAAACGCAACATCTGATACAGCTAAAATTAATCGCTTAAACGATAAAACGGCCGCTTTTATAGAGATCAACCWGGATTCGGCTGCAGAAAGCGGAGCCAACGCGGTTTTTGAGGCCGTTACGGCAAAGTATTTAAAAGGCGAGGCCGATGCCAGGAGATTAATGGGTACCATACTATCTTTTAAAGGTGATTATGCCTCGGCACAAAAAAATTTAGTACTGGGTTCAAAAATTTATGAAGAATTAAAGGATGAGACAGGGCTGATCAAAATGTACTCTGGTTATGGCATGATGTATGGCATGCAAAGTAAGTATGATAGCTCAATTGTTTTTTATAAAAAAGCAATAGACATTGCCAATAATATACATGACGATATATTGCTTAACAAAGCGTATCAAAATATTGCCATCTCATTTCAGATGCAATCCAACTATACAGAATCATTGGTTTATTTTCAAAAGGCTTTAAAGTTTTTTGAGAGTACAAATGATATCAATTCACAAAGCTACATCTGGCTAAATATGGGCTTAACCTATAATACCATGGATGACAATGCCAGGGCCGAACAATCATTAAAAAAGGCTGTACAACTTGCAAAAAAAGCTGGAATTAAAAATGTGGAATTATATGCCTACTCCAATCTCGCGGTTACTTATTCGAAGCTGAAAAGATTCGACCGCTCATATTTATACGCTATGAAAGCGGTTACTATTGGTCGCCAAACCGGTGATCTGGGAATAACAGCAGCAAGTTTATCAAAAGCTGTACTGGCGCTTGCTGATCAGGATTTGTTGCCCGAAGCAGTAAAGCTGGGTAAGGAATCCATTGCCGTAGCCGATTCATCAAAGCAGCCCTACAGCAGATACCAGGTGTATGCCAGTATTGGCAACGTGCTTAAAAGGCAGCATTCATATGAAAATGCCATTTTCTATTTTAAAAAGGCATTTAATGCAATTAGGAATACTAATATTGTTGATGAGGCTACAGGTCAATCTTATAAAGATCTGTCAGAATGTTATGCAAAAGTAGGTTTGTACAGAAACGCGTATAAGAATTTAGAAAGTTCATCAGAAATTATTGATTCTATAAGGAACACCCAAAATGTACGGAAGGCTACAGAGCAGAACATGGCTTATGAGTATAACAAAAAAGAACAAGCTCAACTTATAGAAAAGCAAAAGCGCGATGCGGCAATCAAAATATGGCTGGTGGTTTTAATAGCGGCGCTGATCACTTTAGCTATTGTTATTGTTGTATATAGAATGGCATACCGAAATAAACAAAAAGCAAACGCGCTGCTCACCAGTCAGAAACAAGAGATTGAAAGCACTTTAGCCACCCTGAAAGCCACTCAAAAGCAATTAGTGCAGGCAGAAAAAATGGCCTCACTTGGTCAGCTTACCGCGGGTATTGCC
>NZ_JBFUJG010000125.1:0-14531 GCF_056401495.1 Mucilaginibacter sp. P4_E8 | reverse complement strand
ATGGTAGTATCCCAAAGTTGGATATCATTCATCTCACCCAAACCTTTATAACGTTGTACGTGAACGCTATCTTCTTTACCGGCGCCTTTTAAACGTTGTATAGCGGCATCGCGCTGTACATCGTTCCAGCAATATTCAGATTCTTTACCTTTTTTAACCTGGTACAACGGCGGCGATGCAATGTAAACATAACCTGCTTCAACCAGCTCTTTCATATAACGGAAAAAGAAGGTAAGGATCAGCGTTGTAATGTGCGATCCATCCACGTCGGCATCTGTCATGATGATGATCTTGTGGTAACGCAGTTTAGTTATGTTAAGCGCCTTATCGTCTTCAGGTGTACCGCGGCTTACACCAAGACCGGTAAACATATTCTTGATCTCTTCGTTTTCGTATATCTTGTGCTCCATGGCCTTTTCCACGTTCAGGATTTTACCTCTTAAAGGTAAAATAGCCTGGTATTCGCGGTCGCGGCCTTGTTTGGCGGTACCACCCGCCGAGTCACCCTCTACAAGGTATAGCTCGCAAAGTGACGGATCGTTATTGGCACAATCAGACAGCTTGCCCGGCAAGCCAGATCCTGTCATTACACTCTTGCGCTGTACCAGTTCGCGGGCCTTGCGGGCAGCGGCACGGGCAGTGGCGGCAAGTATTACTTTATTAACAATCAGTCTGGCTTCTTTAGGATTTTCTTCCAGGTAGTTACCCAAAATTTCGCCAACTGCTATATCAACAGCACCCATAACCTCATTATTACCTAATTTGGTTTTGGTTTGGCCTTCAAACTGAGGTTCCTGAACTTTTACCGAAATTACAGCGGTTAAGCCCTCACGGAAGTCATCACCGGTAATCTCGATCTTCATGTTTTTCAACAAGCCCGATTTATCGGCGTATGCCTTTAAGGTACGGGTTAAGCCCCTGCGGAAACCTGCTACGTGGGTACCGCCTTCAATAGTATTAATGTTATTTACGTACGAGAAAACATTCTCGGAGTAAGTATCATTATATTGAAAAGCAAGCTCAACCGGGATACCATTTTTAATACCATCAAGGTAAATAGGATTAGGGATGATGGTTGAACGTGTGCCATCTAAAAACTTAACAAACTCCCGTAAACCACCTTCTGAATAAAACTCCTCTGATATGAAAGTACCATCCTCGTTAGGAATGCGCTCATCGGTTAAACTAAGGCGRATACCTTTATTTAAAAATGAAAGCTCACGTAAACGACCGGCAAGCGTATCATACTTATATTCGGTAGTAAGGGTAAATATCTCCGGATCGGGTTGAAAAATGATCGTAGTACCACGTTTTTCGGTATCACCAATGGTTTTAACATCATACTGGGGCTTACCTTTTTCGTATTCCTGTGTCCATATTTTGTCTTCACGGTAAACCAAAGCCTGCAAGTGGGTCGAAAGCGCGTTAACGCAACTTACACCCACACCGTGCAAACCGCCCGATACCTTGTAAGTATCTTTATCAAACTTACCACCGGCGTGCAATACCGTCATTACTATCTCCAATGCCGACCGCTGTTCTTTGGTGGTTATCCCTGTGGGGATACCGCGGCCATTATCTTCAACCCTAATTCCGTTATTTTTTAATATGGTGACTTTTATAGTATCGCAGTGGCCGGCAAGCGCCTCGTCAATAGAGTTATCAACTACCTCATATACCAGGTGGTGTAAGCCTTTAACGCCTGTATCACCAATGTACATGGATGGGCGTTTACGTACCGCCTCTAAACCTTCTAATACCTGTATATTATCTGCTGAATAATTGGATTTGTCCTGATTTTCTTCGCTCATATTTATTTAATACAACAACCTTCAAAAATACGAAATTAACTCCGAATTAACGATTAGTTGTTGATAAAAATGAGCACAAATGTGCAAATTTACAGATGTGCAGATTGTCTGAACCGGGATTAAACAGATTTTAGGATTACCATGATTTTCTTGCAATGAAAATTCCCTGGCCATCCCTTAATCCTATAATCACGGTTCAGACAAATCCATCTGCACATCTGATTAGGATACTTGCCATGAAAGGTTATCTTTGTCAAAATTTTTACTTTAAAAAGATAAAGCTGCTTGCGCAACCTTAACAAAACGTTATAATTGCACACAGAAATTAAAATAAAGAATAAAAAACGGCGTAATTTTTAATTGCACCAGCTAACATAAACACGAAAAAATCAATTATTAAATGAAAACTACGGCTTCAATTTTAACAAAATTCACATTAGGGATATTAATTGCCGGAAGCATAGCCGCCTGCAATCAAAATAAAACCGCCGACAAACCGGCCGCCGCTGCTGCAACTGGCGATAGCAAAGAGACAATCGTTTATATCAATTCAGATTCCTTGTTAAGCAAGTATGATTATGCAAAGGATATGAACAAGCGTTTGGAAGATAAAGGTAAATCGTCTCAAAGCGATCTTCAGGCTAAAGGACAGGCTTTTCAGCGTGAAGTTGCTGATTACCAAAAAAATGCGGCTACCCTGGCAGCCGATCAGCGTCAGGCTACTGAGCAACGTTTACAACGTAAACAACAGGAATTACAAGGCTATCAGCAAAATGCTACTGCCGAGTTTCAACAATCACAGGCTACTGAAAACACTAAGCTTTATGATAAAATTGCCGATTTTACAAAGGCCTATGCTAAAGAAAAAGGCTATAAACTGGTGTTAACTTTTTCAAAAGCCAACCCAACTGTATTATATGGCGATGCAACATTAGATGTTACTGCTGATGTTGTTAAAAGGCTGAATGACGCTTACGCTAAGGATAAAAAATAATTGCAGATAGGCAGATGACAGATGTGCAGATTGTCTGAACCAGGATTAACCCGATTAACGGATTACCAAGAATCAAACTATGTGCAGATTTAGATTTAACGAACTATCAGATATTCTGTAAATTCTAAAATTCTGTGAATTCTGATTCTGACATTAAAAAAATCACAAAATATTAACTTATAAAAACCTCAACTATCGTTGGGGTTTTTTAATTTAGGAGAATATGGAAAATACAGCACATGAAAAATTTATGCGGATAGCCATTGAGCTATCTGAGTATAATGTAAAGCAAGGTATGGGAGGGCCATTTGGTGCTGTTATAGTTAAGGATGGCATGATCCTGGCCCGCAGTGCTAACCGTGTTGTGCCCACAAATGATCCAACCGCACATGCCGAAGTCTCGGTGATACGCCTGGCCTGCCAGGAGTTGGGAACTTATGATTTAACCGGCTGCGAAATTTATACCAGCTGCGAACCCTGCCCCATGTGCATGGGAGCCATTTACTGGGCCCGTATAGATAAAGTGTACTATGCCAATACCAAAGCCGACGCCGCGGCCATCGGTTTCGACGATCATTTTATTTACAATGAGCTGGGAAGCCCGATGGCGAACCGCAAACTATCCTTTGTACAATTACTGCGTGATGAGGCCTTGTCTGCCTTTAAACTTTGGGAAACAACAGAGAATAAAACTGATTATTAATACAATTGAAAATGGGTTAATTTGAGGATTTGAAAATAACTAACGTGCATTTTCAAATCGAAGAATCTTCAAATTTACCTATTCCTTTTCTTCCTCTTTATCCTCAAAAAAGTTATCCTTCAAATCATCAATTTCCCGGCGGTCAAGCTTGGTGGGCCGGCCCGTACCACGGTCGCGTTTAAGTATGGGTGCATGAAACATTGATTTAAAAGCCTGTGTTTGTTCAACCGGGGTAATATCCAGGTAATAATCAACTGCTTTTTTTGCATCTACCCTGTTTTCGAGCAGACCGGTAACACGGATCACTTTTTTATCCGGCCCCTTTGATACCTGGTAGGTATCGCCAATTTTCACTTCGTACGATGCCTTGATATTTTTAGTATCCAATTTTACGCGCCCGGCCTTGCAGGCATCAGATGCCAGGGTTCGGGTTTTAAAAAGCCTGATGGCCCACAGGTATTTATCTATTCTAAGTTTTTCTTTTTCGGGCATGAGTAAAAAATCAATTCCAAAATTATGAAATCCTTAACACTAAACGGCTTTGAATTTTATGTTTTGGAATAAAGAATTTTTTCATTTACTCCACGAAATAACGGTCAATCAGAGGTATAAACTTCCATTCTTTATTTTCCACCTGTATACTCCCCGTCATCATAAGAAATTGGTGAACAACACAAGTCCTTAATGTTATTAAAAAATAGCTGATGCTTATATCCCCACTTTAGGTGATTGACGATAATATCCGCTTGCTTGAACTTTGCCCCCGTTCTGATCTTAGTAGCCATGATGAAAAACARATCCTTTAAATCAAGCTTTTTTGTTCCTGATATACATATCGGGGCTATCTGGGGTCAGAAAAATAAAATAACACAGTATGGAATTAGTAGATCCAGAGCAACTGATATCAGGATGCCTGGCAGAAAAAAAACAGTGCCAACAATTACTTTACGATACCTTTTACCGTTTTGCCATGAGGATATGCAGAAGATATACCAACAACAATTACGAGGCTGCCGAAGTAATGAACTGCGGTTTTATGAAAGTATTCAGCAATCTGCACCGCTATCAGCCAGATCGCTCATTTAAAGGCTGGATTGGCAGGATCATGATCAATACTTCATTGAGTTATCGGAGAAGTAATTTAAAAATGGCCATGATGCAAGATATAGATACCGCAGAAAATATTGTTCATCATGAACTACCGGATCGGAATTTACTATACCAGGAACTTATCAATATCATAGAAAAATTACCAGCAACAGAAAAGACTGTTTTTTATCTATACGCGCTGGATGGTCTCTCTCATAAAGATATTTCAAATAGATTAGCCATAAGTATAGGTTCTTCAAAAATCTGCTTATTCAGGGCCCGAAGGAAATTAAAGAAAATGATCTTTGAAGCCGGATATACCCTTCACCATTTAAATTGATACATGGAGATCATTAAAACAAAGAATTAACATGCATTAAGCTAATTCAAAACAAATCTCCCTAAAATTCCTTTAATTTGCCAAAAGTTTAATTTTACCGATGCAAGATCTTAAAAAACTGATTGAAGATGCCTGGGATGACAGGAATCTGCTAAACTATAATGAGTATACTACCGCCATTGAAACCGTTATTGAGCGATTGGATAAAGGCGAGATCCGTGTAGCTGAGCCTATTGGTTCACGCTGGCACGTAAATGAGTGGATTAAAAAAGCGGTAGTGCTATATTTCCCTACCCGCGAAATGAGCGAAATTAAAGTTGGCCCTTTTGTGTTTCATGATAAAATGAAACTGAAAACCGACTATAAAGCAGCCGGCGTACGTGTAGTACCTCATGGTATTGCCCGTTATGGTGCTCATCTTGCAAAAGGTGTTATTATGATGCCATCATACGTAAACATTGGCGCTTATGTTGATGAAGGTACCATGGTTGATACCTGGGCAACCGTTGGTTCATGCGCGCAAATAGGCAAACATGTACACTTAAGCGGTGGTGTTGGTATTGGCGGTGTGCTGGAACCATTACAGGCTGCTCCTGTTATTATTGAAGACAACTGTTTTATAGGTTCACGCGCTATTGTGGTAGAAGGTGTACATGTGGAACACGAAGCTGTATTGGGTGCAAACGTGGTTTTAACCGCGTCAACCAAGATCATTGATGTAACCGGATCAACCCCGGTTGAGTACAAAGGCCGTGTACCGGCACGTTCGGTAGTTATTCCTGGTTCATATACCAAAAAATTCCCTGCCGGCGATTACCAGGTGCCCTGTGCTTTGATCATTGGTACCCGTAAAGAATCAACCGATAAAAAAACATCATTGAACGACGCCCTACGCGAAAACAATGTAGCGGTTTAGTAATTGGTTGATTAAGTTGGATTAAGTGAGTGGTTAGATTTTAACGAATTCACATCATCAACTATTCACTTAATCAACCACTCACCTAATCAACTCACCATATGAAGATACTGATAAGGCTGCCTAACTGGCTTGGCGATGTAGTAATGAGTACAGCTTTCGTCGCAACAGTAAGGCAGCTTTATCCTGATGCTCAAATTGATGCGATCATCAAAAAAGAGCTGAGCAATATAGTCCCGCTCATACCGGGCTTAACACAGATCCACCCATTTTCAAAACAAGAGTATAGCGGACTGAGCGGTGTTTACCGCTTCGGTAAAAAATTACGAACCGAAAAATACGACCTGTTTTTTAACCTGCCGCAATCGCTTTCGTCATTTGTAATGGGCTGGGCCACATCAGCAAAAAAAAGGGTAGGCTTTGGTAAAGAGGGTGGCTTTTTTTTACTCACCAACTCGTATAAAAAGCCGGCAAATGTGCACCGGGTTGATGAATACGTATCTTTACTGGAGCAGTTTACCGGTAAAACCCTGCCCCATGAAGCGGTAAAGTTAAATGCAGTAACAACCAGCCCAAAGCAAACAAACCAGGTATTGATCAATTTTAATTCCGAAGCTGCATCGCGCAGGATGCCTTTGGATAAAGGACGGGCTTTGCTCAATACATTAACCGCTACTTTTACAAATACTACTTTTTGCCTTATTGGTTCGCCAAAAGAGGCAATATTTGTAAGCCAGCTGATCATCGGGACTGAAAACCCGGACCGATTAGAGAACTATGCAGGCAAAACAGATTTGCCCGGCTTATGCAGCCTGATGGCTCAAAGCGCTGCTATGCTAACTACCGACTCAGGTCCGGCTCATTTGGCCAATAGTGTGGGCACGCCTGTTATAGCATTGTTTGGTGCTGGTAATGAGCATAATACGGCGCCTTATAACAAACAAAATTTAACCGTGCTGCGTTATGGTAAATTAGCCTGCGAACCATGCGTACGCAATACCTGCAAACTTTACGGCGTACCCCGTTGCATGGAACTGCTGGATGAATTGCAAATTATAAACACGTTAAGCTTATATTTAAATCATGCTTAGAGACGAAGTTGCCAAAGCTTTTAAAATATTACAGGAAGGCGGGATCATCCTGTACCCTACCGATACCATTTGGGGTATTGGCTGCGATGCCACCAACACCGAAGCCGTACAAAAGATCTATCAGCTAAAACAACGTGATGAGGCCAAAAGCATGATCATTTTGCTGGATACCGAAAATAAGCTGGAAAGCTATGTAAGCGAAGTTAATCCCCTGGCATATGACCTTATTGAATATGCTGAAAACCCCTTAACACTGGTGATGCCGGGCGCTAAAAACATTTCGCCGGCATTAATAGCTGCCGATGGCAGTATTGCCATACGGGTAACCAGTAACCAGTTTTGCCAGCAACTGATACAAAGGTTACGTAAGCCACTGGTATCAACATCAGCCAATATTAGTGGTAAACCTTCGCCGCAATACTTTTCGCAAATAGACCAGGAGATTATTGATGGGGTTGATTATGTGGTTGATATTGACCAGCATAGTAAAGAAATTAAAAACCCTTCTACCATTATGAAACTGGCACCCGATGGCCGGTTTGAGTTTATACGGCGGTAGATCAGACGAAGGACAAAAAGATAAAGGATAAAATAAAAATCCAGGTAATCCCTTAATCCTACGAATCATGGTTCAGACAATTTAAAATTTACCATTACCTTTGAACTTTGTTTTAGAATTTAGGTTTTAGAGCTTAGCATTTTATTAAAACCCATGAAAGCCCACCTGCAGCATCCAGTATTTTCTATAATATCAAAACTCGCAGCTCAACACGAGCTACAGGTATATGCTATTGGCGGCTTTGTGCGCGACATTTTTTTGAAGCGCCCATCTAAAGATATCGACATAGTAATTATTGGTAATGGTATTTCATTTGCCGAAGCTGTTGCAGCTAAACTCAAGGTAAAAGTTGCCGTATATAAAAACTTTGGTACGGCATCGCTCAAATACCAGGATCTGGAGATTGAATTTGTAGGCGCCAGGAAAGAATCATACCGCCTGGATTCCCGCAAACCTATTGTGGAGAACGGAACATTGGAAGATGATCAGAAACGCCGTGATTTCACTATCAATGCCCTGRCTATTTCCCTGCATCCTGATACCTTTGGCGAACTGCTTGATCCGTTTGGCGGCATAGCCGACCTGGAGCAAAAACTAATCAGAACACCCCTTAATCCTGCCGAAACTTTTTCTGACGACCCCCTGCGCATGATGCGGGCCATCAGGTTTGCATCACAGCTTAATTTCAGGATAGATGATATTGCAGTGGATGCCATTAAAAACAATGCCGACCGTATCAGCATCATATCGCAGGAGCGTATAACCGACGAATTGAATAAGATCATCCTGTCGCCGGTGCCATCTATTGGCTTTAATTACTTGTTTGATACCGGCTTGCTGCATAAAATATTCCCGCAGATGAGCAATCTGTACGGGGTTGATTATATTGATGGCAAGGGCCATAAGGACAATTTTTATCATACCTTGCAGGTGTTAGACAATATTTGCGAAACCACCAGCGACCTTTGGCTGCGCTGGGCTGCCATTTTGCATGATATTGCCAAACCCGCCACCAAACGCTTTGAACCCGGCCACGGCTGGACCTTTCATGGCCATGAAGATCGCGGCGCGCGTATGGTACCTAAAATATTTGCCCAGTTAAAACTGCCGCTTAACGAAAAAATGAAGCAGGTACAAAAACTGGTACAGCTGCATTTACGCCCCATTGTACTGTCGCAATCCATTGTTACTGATTCGGCAGTGCGCAGGTTACTTTTTGAGGCAGGAGATGACATTGAAGGCTTAATGTTGTTGTGTAAAGCAGACATAACAACAAAAAACGAATATAAGGTTAAAAAATATCGTAACAATTTTGAGCTTGTTCAACAAAAATTAAAGGATGTTGAAGAGCGTGATAACATCAGAAATTGGCAACCACCAGTCACCGGCATTGATATTATGCAGCTTTTTGGCTTAAAAGAAGGCCGGGAAGTGGGAATTATCAAAAATCAGATACGCGAAGCCATATTGGAAGGCGAAATTCCGAACACACGCGAAGCTGCCATTAACTTTACAATTGCCAAAGGTTTGGAAATTGGCTTAAAAGTTGTGGCAGACACAAATTTGAATTAAAAGATTATTTTTGTCCCCAAAATTTACTAAAACAATGGCACTATACAGGTTTAGGGTTACTTTCGAAGATTATGATGACGTGATGAGAGAGATTGATGTAAAATCAAATCAAACCTTCGAGGATCTTCACCGCGCAATACACCAGTCAACCGGTTATAATCCCGAGTTTTCCTCCTCTTTTTATATCAGCAATGATCAATGGACAAAAGGCGAAGAAATTACTTATTTACCAAATCAAAAAAGGATTGACCGTGGTGTATCTTTAATGAACAAGGTAAAGCTGCTGAGTTTTATAGATGACCCGCATCAAAAATTTTACTATACATTCAATTTCGACCGCCCCTTTGATTTTCATGTTGAACTGATGAAGATCATTCTTGACGAAACACCGGGCACTGTTTATCCTGCTGTTATAAAATCAGTTGGCGAAGCGCCTAAACAATTTGGTAACGTATTCAATCCTACCGTAATCCCTCCAACAAACGAGGATTTCGACTTCCTGAACGAAATGGCCTTTAACCCGGAAGACACTGAAGATTTTTCTGAAGTAACAGATACAGGGGTAGATGAATTGCCGGAAGAAAAACATGCGGAGGAGGGAGAAGAAGAAGACGATGAGTTTGGAAACGAATTTGCCGACGACGAAGGTTTTGAGGATGATGACAAACCACATCGCGGCGGTGATGATTATTAAATAGAATACTATATCCCGTACGTCATTGCGAGGAAGCCCCCTCTAAATCTCCCCCAGTAGGGGAGACTTTTAGTTTTAAGCCCTCCCTTCCGGGGAGGGTTGGGTGGGGCTAATTGCTTCGCTCCTCGCAATGACGCGTTTTTTACTATTACCAACTGCTAACCATGCCCCAACCCACCCACAAAACCCTCATAGTAGTTGCAGGCCCTACGGCCGTGGGTAAAACGGCGGCAGCAATTGAATTAGCAAAGCATTTTAACACCGTAGTTGTCTCGGCCGATTCAAGACAGTTTTTCAGGGAGATGGCTATTGGTACGGCCAAACCAAACGCGGCGGAGTTAGCCGCGGTAGAGCATTATTTTATTGATTCACATTCCATAGCCGAACCTTTTTCTGTAGGTGATTTTGAAAGACAGGGCCTTGCATTGCTGGATGGACTTTTTAAAACACATGATCATGTAATTTTAGCAGGTGGCTCAGGTTTGTATATTAAAGCCATTTGCGAAGGTTTTGACGATCTGCCAATTGCCGACCCATCTATAAGGGAAAAGTTAAACCAGGAACTGGAAGAAAAAGGCATTGAAAGTTTGCAGCAAAAGCTAAAACTTGCCGATCCTGTTTATTATGAAGAGGTTGACCTGAGCAATCCACAGCGCATCATCAGGGCTTTGGAGGTTTTTGAAAGTTCGGGCAACCCCATTTCATCGTACCGGCAGGCCACAGTAAACAAGCGGCCATTTAATATCATTAAACTGGCCCTAAACCTGCCGCGCGAAGTACTATATAACCGTATTAATGAGCGGGTTAATATCATGGTACAACAAGGCCTGCTTGCCGAAGTAAGCGCGCTGCTCCCCTACCGCCACCTTAACGCGCTAAACACGGTTGGCTATACCGAACTATTCGATTATTTTGACGGCAAAACCAGTCTTGATAAAGCCATTGAAATGATAAAACAAAACACGAGGCGATTTGCCAAACGGCAGCTCACCTGGTTCAGAAAAGATAGCTTGTTCCATTGGTTCCAGGCTAATGACCCAGATCTACTTGATCAGATGATAAGCACGGTAGAAAAACAGGCTGTTTAGTTTTTAATCAAGCAGTCATGCTGAACTTGTTTCAGCATCCCACATACAAGATGAACACCCTACCTTGCATGTGAGATCCCGAAATAAATTCGGGATGACTTACTAATTTTGATATCTACTGCGTCAGGACAGCAAACTTTGCAAATACCTGCCGTAGCCGCTTTTTAAATACTTATCTACCAGCAACTTCAACTGTTCGTCGTTAATAAAACCACGACGGTAAGCCACCTCTTCAATACAGCCAATTTTGTACGACTGGCGTTTTTCAATTACACGCACATATTCGGTAGCATCGCTCAGTGAATCAAAAGTTCCGGTATCCAGCCAGGCGGTACCTTTATCCATCACTCCAACGTGTAAATTTCCTTGTTCCAGATAGTATTTATTTACATCGGTAATTTCATACTCACCGCGCGGCGAAGGCTCAAGATCCTTAGCTATCTGGATTACGCTATTATCATAAAAATACAATCCCGGTACAGCAAATTTTGATTTTGGCTTAGCCGGTTTTTCTTCAATAGATAAAGCTTTAAAATCATCATCGAACTCAACCACCCCATATCGTTCAGGGTCGGCCACATGGTAGGCAAAAATAGCTGCACCATCCACATCATTAAAGCTGCGAATCAATTCCGTAAAACCAGTCCCGTAAAATATATTATCGCCCAGTATTAAAGCAACCTTATCATCGCCTATAAATTTTTCGCCAATTACAAAAGCCTGTGCAAGTCCGTTTGGTTTTTCCTGTATAGCATATTCAAAATGGCAACCCAATTCGGTACCATCGCCAAGCAAGCGTTTAAACCCTTCATTATCCTCGGCAGTAGTGATAATCAATATCTCTTTGATATCTGCTTGCATTAAAACAGATAATGGATAATAGATCATCGGCTTATCGTAAATAGGCATTAGCTGTTTACTTATTGCCCGGGTAATCGGATAAAGCCTTGTCCCTGATCCGCCTGCTAAAATAATTCCCTTCATAGATTAACTTGTATTATATAGATTTTTAAAAGTAATTATTTTTTACGCATAACTCATAAGTAAACTGTTATAATATCATATTTTAACCGTAGAGTTCTGTTATTGCTGTTAGCTGCCTTTAGTTTAATATAGAACAATATAACCGGTATATTTCCAATTAATATCCACTGCTTTTTAAATCACGGAACAGCTTATAAATTTATAATTACCGAAGACTAATTTTCAGGTTTAAAATAGATTAGATAACAATTTAATGAGCATAAATTGTTAATATTGCAGTTTGATTGTTAAATACTACTATTTAGGTGGATTTAGCGGTTTTTTATTGAACATGCACAAATATTATCTTACTCATCTGCAGGAATTAGAATCAGAGGCCATTTACGTTATAAGAGAGGTTGTGGCCCAATTTGATCGTCCTGCTATACTGTTCTCGGGCGGTAAGGATTCGATTGTTGTAACCCACCTGGCCCGTAAGGCTTTTTGGCCGGCCAAAATACCAATGCCGCTCATACATATTGATACCGGACACAACTTCCCAGAAACAATGGCATTCAGAGACAACCTGGTAGCCGACCTGGGTGTGCAGCTTATTGTAGGCTCGGTACAGGAGGCTATTAACAAGGGCCGCGCTGTTGAGGAAAGTGGTATTAACGCAAGCCGAAACGAGCTGCAAATAGTTTCATTACTGGATACTATTGAACATCATAAAATTGACGCTGCCATAGGTGGCGCCCGTCGTGACGAAGAAAAAGCACGTTCAAAAGAGCGTTTCTTTTCGCACCGGGACGAGTTTGGACAGTGGGACCCTAAAAACCAGCGCCCCGAGCTTTGGAATATTTTTAACGGCCGTAAAAGAATGGGTGAGCATTTCAGGGTGTTCCCTATCAGTAACTGGACCGAGATGGATATCTGGAACTATATTCTGCAGGAAAATATCGCCATTCCTTCCCTTTACTTTGCCCACAACCGCGAAGCCGTTTACCGTGATGGTACCTGGTTACCTGCATCTGAGTTTTTGGTGCTGCGCGATGGCGAAACTATTGAAAACAAACTGATGCGCTTCCGCACCCTGGGCGATATCACCATTACCGGCGGCATTGAATCTGAGGCGGATACATTGGAAAAAATTGTAGCCGAAGTATCTGCCACGCGCAGTACTGAGCGTGGTAACAGGAGTGATGATAAACGCTCTGATACCTCCATGGAAGACAGAAAAAAACAAGGTTATTTTTAAAGAGTATCGAGTAGTTAGTATCAGGTATCAAGACAGCTTCACAAAGCGACATTAATCGTTTTTTAAAATCTTGATACTTGATACTCGCTACTTGATACTAATGAGACATAAATTATGGAACTATTACGTTTTACAACAGCCGGTAGTGTGGATGACGGCAAAAGTACACTTATCGGAAGATTATTATACGACTCCAAATCGATCTTTGAGGATCAGATGGCGGCTGTAAAACAATCAAGCGAAAGAAAAGGGTTACAACATATTGACCTTTCTTTGCTTACCGATGGTTTGCGGTCTGAACGGGAACAGGGTATCACTATTGATGTTGCTTACCGTTACTTTGCTACGCCAAAACGTAAATTTATTATTGCCGATACCCCCGGCCATATCCAATATACCCGTAATATGGTTACCGGCGCCTCAACAGCCAATCTGGCCCTTGTACTTGTTGATGCCCGTAAAGGTGTAGTTGAACAAACCTGTAGGCACTCCTATATAGCCTCCCTTTTAAAGATACCTCACATTATTGTTTGTATCAATAAAATGGACCTGGTTGATTATTCGGAAGAGGCTTTTAACAAGGTAGTGGAACAATACAATGATTTTGCAGGCAAAATTGATGTGACCGATATTCGCTATATCCCCATTAGCGCGCTGGAAGGTGATAACGTGGTAAATGATTCTGTAAATATGCCCTGGTACAAAGGCACCAGCTTATTGCATACGCTGGAAACCATACACATAGGCAGCGATGAAAACCATGTTGATGCACGTTTCCCTGTACAAACCGTAATACGCCCCCACGCGGCCGAATACCACGACTACAGGGGATATGCCGGCCGTATAGCAGGTGGCATATTTAAACCCGGCGATAAAATAACCGTTTTGCCTTCGGGCCTAACATCAGCAATTAAATCAATAGATACCTTTTCGGGCCCGGTTGAAGAAGCCTTTGCACCGATGTCTGTTTCTATCACCTTAGAGGATGATATTGATGTGAGCCGTGGCGATATGATCATTAAAGATGACAGTGAACCACAGGTAAGCCAGGATCTTGATGTGATGCTTTGCTGGATGGGTACCAGAGGCCCGCGCCCGGGTGCTAAATATCACCTGAAAAATACTACCCGCGAAGTGATGGCCATCATTAAAGAGGTGATCTATAAACTGGATATCAATACCATGGAAAAGCTGGAGAATGGTGGTGATATTAAAATGAACGAGATGGCACGTGTACGCCTGCGTACCACCCAACCCCTTGTTTTTGATGAGTACAGAAAAAATCGCATTACAGGTTCATTGATACTGGTTGATGAAGCCACTAACGAAACTGTAGCTGCCGGAACTATACTTTCATATTAATATATACAGGTATAACAAGTCCAATAAAAAAGCGCTGTGCAAATTGCACAGCGCTTTTTTATTGACTATATAGTATATGCAGTACCACTAC
>NZ_JBFUJG010000124.1:0-14538 GCF_056401495.1 Mucilaginibacter sp. P4_E8 | reverse complement strand
GGCTATAGCGAGCGTTGTGAATTTTGCTAAAACATGTTTAACAGCTATTTAAACGGGGATATAACCGGGGAGCGTAAAAAAATGCGGGTAACATGGATAATTACCGAAGATACCTGTTATATAACTTTCCCTTTTATCAAACTATAGTAACATTAATGCCCCTGTCTTCCAATAACTTTACCAGGGCTGGTGCTATGCCATTGTCTGTTATAATATGCTGAATTTGGTCGAGGGCGCAAATTTTACCCAGCCCACGCTTCCCAAACTTTGAACTGTCGGCCAAAACAATGGTGATCTGAGCCGCTTCAATCATTTTTTGATTCAGACGGGCTTCCATCAGGCTTGTAGTGGTCAGGCCCATCTCCAGATCAATACCGTCAACACCTAAAAATAAAATGCTGCATGATACATCCTGTAAAATTTGTTCGGCATAGGGCCCCATTACCGATGATGAATTTTGACGCAGTTGTCCGCCCAGTTGTAAAACATCTACGTTTTGATGACTTGACAATTCCATAGCCACATTTAGGGCCGAGGTAATTACCGTTAAATGTTTCTGCGGATTAATTGACCTGGCCAGGGCAACCATGGTTGTGCCCGAAGCAATGATAATGGAATCATTATTGCCTATCATACTTGCGGCAACTTTAGCTATCTTGTTTTTTTCTTCGGCGTTTAGTTTTTCTTTTTCAGATACCGGTTTATCGCTGGTATAGGGGTTTGTTTTTGATGCACCACCGTGGGTTCTGAAAAGCAAATTCTTATCTTCCAGTAGTTTCAGGTCCTTTCGGATAGTTACCTCCGATACTTTCATTTGAGTACTTAGTTCCTGTACATTAACATGCCCGGTATCCTGTAATTTCTTCAGGATCAACTGGTGCCTTTCCGTTATACTCTTCATGTTCAATTAATGTAGTTCTCAAAAATAGCAATTATATAGTCAAACATGTCACTATTGTGAACAAAGTAATCTTTATGCTATACAACGCCAATAGCTAAATCATTTAATTTACTAAATTAATATGGTGTTCCGTTTTGTTTCGATCGTTTAATCCTGAGGCCTGTTTAAATGAATAAATTATTATTTATAAAGCTAATTTACATGTTTTTGATAAAAGTTAAACTTTTTTATATTTTGTTTTGTTTCGAATTATTATTATTTCATAAATTTGATATGGAAATCGAAATGTATTTCTGTGCTGAAATTGAAATAAAAACATGATTGGAACTAATCGAAATGACATTATAAAACCTATATCCGATCCTGAAAAAATTTGGGATGTCATTATAGTAGGGGGCGGGGCCACCGGTTTAGGAGCTGCCCTTGATGCTGCTTCACGGGGCTATCAAACTTTATTACTGGAGCAGGCCGATTTTGCTAAAGGAACATCCAGTCGCAGTACTAAACTGGTGCATGGTGGTGTGCGTTACCTGGCACAAGGCGATATCGGTTTGGTGCGTGAGGCCTTACATGAGCGGGGATTGCTGCTTAAAAATGCACCGCACCTGGTAAAAAACGAATCGTTTATCATCCCTAATTATGAATGGTGGGGCGGCGCTTTTTATACCATCGGCTTAACCCTGTATGACCTGCTGGCCGGCAAATTGGGTTTTGGCCGCGCAAAGCATATCTCCAAAAAAGAAGTGATCAATAAACTGCCTACCATTAACCAAAAAGGTTTGTATGGTGGGGTGGTATATCATGACGGGCAGTTTGATGATTCCAGGCTTGCCATTAACCTTGCCCAAACTTCTTTGGAGCAGGGAGCTACTATACTTAACTATTTTCGTGTAGTGAGTTTGATCAAAAACGATCAGCAGAAAATCGCGGGTGTTATTGCCACAGATGTCGAAACCGGGCAAACATATAAGCTAAAAGGAAAAACAGTAATTAACGCGACCGGTGTGTTTGTTGATGATCTGTTACAGATGGATAAGCCGGGTAAAAAGCCATTGGTTAGGCCGAGCCAGGGTGTGCATTTGGTACTCGACAGATCATTTATGCCCGGAGAAGATGCGCTGATGATCCCTAAAACAGAAGATGGCCGGGTGCTTTTTGCTGTTCCCTGGCATGATAAGCTGGTAGTTGGTACTACCGATACTCCGCTTGATGGGCATAGCCTGGAGCCAAGAGCGTTAGAAGAAGAGATAGATTTTATCATCCGTACCACCGAGAAATACCTGACCAAAGCGCCAACCCGTAAAGATGTGCTCAGCGTATTCGCAGGCCTTCGCCCATTAGCCGCTCCGGAAAGCGGCTCATCAAAAACAAAAGAAATATCACGCAGTCATAAATTGCTTGTTTCTGAATCGGGGCTGATCACCATAACCGGCGGCAAATGGACAACTTATCGCCGCATGGGGGAGGATACCATTGATAAAGCCATTGAAATTGGTAATTTAACCGCGAAACCAAGTACTACCCGGAATTTGCCAATTCATGGTAGTAAGCTCAATGTAAACCGTAACGATCATTTATATGTTTATGGCAGTGATGAATATGCTTTACTTGCCCTAATTAATGAAAATGCCGAATGGGGCAAAAAGCTGCATCCGGATATGCCTTACATTCAGGCCGAGGTGATATGGGGAGTAAGGCATGAAATGGCCCGCAATGTAGAAGATATTTTGGCACGCCGGGTAAGGGCCTTGTTTCTTAACGCGCGCGCCGCCATTGATATGGCCCCAATTGTTGCCGGTTTAATAGCAAAAGAGCTTAATAAGGATGCTGCCTGGGAAAAAGAACAGGTGGAGGTTTTTACCCGCTTAGCCAATGGCTATCTGCTTGAACCTTATCAGGCCAAATAAATACAATATACAACCAATTAAATAACCAAAACCAAGGAAAAACATACATTATGGAAGATTACATTTTAGCTTTAGACCAAGGTACTACCAGCTCCAGGGCCATTGTATTTGATCACAAAGGGCGAATCAAATCTGTTGCTCAAAAGGAATTTAAGCAGATCTTTCCGCAATCGGGATGGGTGGAGCACGATCCTAATGAGATCTGGTCTACACAGGCAAGCGTGGCAGCAGAGGCAACCGTTAAGATGGGTATAAACGGAACCAATCTGAAAGCTATAGGCATTACCAATCAGCGCGAAACAACCATTGTGTGGGATCGTGTTAGCGGAGAGCCTGTTTATAATGCCATTGTTTGGCAGGATCGCCGCACAGCTCCTTTTTGCGATAAGTTAAAACAGGATGGCCATACCGACCTGATCCGCTCTAAAACCGGTTTGGTGATCGATGCTTATTTTTCGGCGTCAAAAATCAGGTGGATCCTGGATAATGTGAAGGGTGCCCGTGAAAAAGCCGACAAAGGCGAACTGGCATTTGGTACGGTTGATAGCTGGCTGGTATGGAAATTTACCCGCGGCCGCGTACATATTACCGATGTTACCAATGCAGGCCGTACCATGCTCTTTAATATCCGTACACAACAATGGGATGATGAGCTGATCGGTATTTTTGATATCCCCAAAAGTATGCTGCCCGAGGTAAAACAATCAAGCGAGATATACGGGGAAACCGCGACTACCATTTTCGCCTCGAAAGTTCCTATCGCGGGTATAGCCGGCGATCAGCACGCCGCACTTTTTGGCCAGATGTGTATTGAGAAGGCCATGGTCAAAAACACCTATGGTACCGGCTGTTTTATGTTGATGAATATCGGCGATGAGTTTATAGAATCGAAAAATAACCTGTTGACTACGATTGCCTGGAAAATTAATGGCAAGATACAATACGCCTTTGAGGGCAGTATATTTATTGGCGGCGCGGTAGTTCAATGGTTGCGCGATGGTTTGGGCATTATCAAATCATCAGCAGATGTAGAGAAACTGGCTTTGGCCGTAGATGATACCCAGGGTGTATATTTTGTACCTGCTTTTGCCGGATTGGGCGCACCATACTGGAAGCCTGATGTAAGGGGGACTATTGTAGGGCTTAGCCGCGGAACTACTTCATCGCACATTGCAAGGGCAGCGCTTGAATCCATAGCCTACCAAACCATGGATGTGCTAAAAGCTATGCAGGCCGATAGTGGAATGGAAATTAAAGAGCTAAGGGTTGACGGAGGAGCAACAAGTAATGATTTATTGATGCAGTTTCAGTCGAACCTGTTGAATTGTAAGGTGATCAGACCAAATGTGGTAGAAACAACTGCTTTGGGGGCCGCCTACCTGGCAGGCCTTGCTGTAGGATACTGGGAAAGTGTAGAAGAGATTCAGCAGCTATGGAAATCTGAAAAAGAGTTTACACCCGCCGGTGATTCGTCCGAAATAAAAAAAGCGGTGCAGGGATGGCGAAAAGCTATTCATGCAGCTCAATCATGGACTGATGAACTGCCGGATTCTGAAACTGTTTAACTACTTTTAGCCAACTAATTATTTACCAATAAAACTATCTATATGTCTCCATTCGTGGCCGAATTTATAGGCACCATGCTGCTTATACTTTTAGGTGATGGCGTAGTTGCCAATGTTGTTTTAAATGATACTAAAGGGAATAATGGCGGTTGGATGGTTATTACCACCGCCTGGGGGCTGGCTGTGTTTGTAGGTGTGGTTGTTGCAGGCCCTTACAGTGGCGCGCACCTGAATCCCGCAGTAACTATTGGCCTTGCCATTGCCGGTAAGTTTGCCTGGGCAAGTGTGCTGCCCTATATAGCGGCGCAAATTTTGGGCGCTGCTGCGGGCGCTTTCCTGGTATGGCTCATGTATTTCGACCATTTTCAACGTACCAATAACCCCGGGTCTATTTTAGCGGTTTATTGTACCGGTCCGGCGGTGCGCAACTATGTATCCAATATCGCCAGTGAAATCATAGGCACTTTTGTGCTGATATTCACCATATTTTACTTTTCAGGTGCCGAGATCACTTCCACCAAAACACCGGTTGGCATGGGTTCATTAGGTGCTATCCCGGTAGCTTTGCTGGTTTGGGTAATTGGCTTATCACTTGGAGGGACAACCGGATATGCCATTAACCCGGCCCGTGACCTTGGCCCACGTATCATGCATGCTATCTTACCTATGAAAAATAAAGGTACAAGCGACTGGACTTATGCATGGATCCCTATTTTGGGTCCTGTTGTTGGTGCAAGCATAGCCGCGTTTATTTACCTGTATTTGCGTTAATGCAATTTTTGGGATGACAACCTGGCTATCAGTTCGGTTTCTACCTGTTCTGTAGTAAATTCTTCAACGGGCCATTTGCTTTCAATGGTTTTGATAAGCATTTCAGTAGCCATTTGCCCTATTTGAAAAGCAGGCTGCCGCACTACAGTTAAAGGAGGATCAAATAATTCAGCAACATCAGAGTTGGTAAAACCTGCTATGGCCATATCATCAGGTATTTTTATACCCATTTTTTTCAGTATATGCATACAACTAATGGTGAGCCTGTCGCTGCCAATAAAAATAGCATCGGGAGGTTCATCCATGTTTAATAATTCCTTAATGGCAAATTCCACCTCATCCTGTATCATACCGCCATGGTTGCAGTATTTTAAATATCCGGGTTTAAAATCAAGGTTGTGCTCATCAAGAGCAGCTTTAAAGCCATCAAATCTTTCCCTGCTGATCAATAGGTTATTTGAGTTGGTAAGATGAGCTATTTTGGTAAAGCCTGCATTTATTAAAAGTTCCGCAGCATCAAATGATCCCTTAAAATTATTTGCAATGATCTTGTGGGTATTAACATCGGCCGCAACCCGGTCAAAAAATACAATAGGAAACCCTTTCTCGAGCAAGTATTTATATTGCGATGTATCAGTTGTTTCGGCAGATAACGAAACCAGCAAGCCATCTACATGCCTTGATAGTAAGTGCTGAACATTAGCGCTTTCGCGATCAAACGATTCATGTGTTTGCGTAATGATAACATGGTAACCACGGTTATAAGCTATGGATTCGATACCGTTAATAGCCTGCGAAAAAAAATTGTTGGCAACCTCACACACTACCACACCAATAGAATGGCTTTTTTGTTCTTTAAGACTTAGCGCGATGGGATTGGGCCGGTAATTTACTTTCTCTGCATACTCCAGCACCAGCTTTTTTGTTTCGGCACCTATTTCATAACTCCCGTTCAATGCTCGTGACACCGTTGATGTTGATAAACCAAGCGCCTTTGCTATATCCTTTATGGTGTAAGATTCAAACATAATTTAGTTCTGTGATTCCTGTATATAATTGTTGAGATCAAACGGTTTATAATAATAAGGAATTATTTATGATCAGGCTAAATTACTGTAAAAAACGAGATTTTTAAGGATTTATCAGGTTTAGCTTAATGCAATTAAACGGCATAAATCGTGCAATCGTTCCCGGAAACGATTGCATGGTTTTAGTTAGCTATATCTTTTTTTTATTAGTCAAGAGTAATTAATCTTGTTTAGGATTGAACTTTTCTTCATGCAAACATCCTGTTCAAAAAGCCATAAATTTATATGAAAGCAGTTAAAACGTTAGGACAATTTATTATTGAGAAACAAGCTGATTTTCCGTATGCCAAAGGAGAGCTTTCCAGGCTTTTACGTGATATTGGTATTGCAGCAAAAATTGTTAACCGCGAAATAAGTAAGGCAGGATTGATTGATATTATTGGCGAAACAGGTGAAATCAATACGCACGGTGAACAACAAAAAAAGATGGACGTTTATGCCAATGAGCAATTTATTTCGGCCCTGCAAAGCGGCGGCGAATGTTGCATTGTGGTGTCCGAAGAAAATGATGAACACGTTTATATTGATTCTGAGATCTCGAAAAATGCCAAATATATTGTAGCTATTGATCCGCTGGATGGTTCATCAAATATTGATGTAAATGTAAGCGTGGGAACCATATTTTCTATTTATCGCCGAAAATCAAATGAAGGAAAAGCCACACTGGATGATGTATTACAGAAGGGGACGGAGCAGGTTGCCGCCGGTTATGTGATCTACGGATCCTCAACCATGCTGGTTTATACTACGGGTAAAGGTGTAAATGGTTTTACGTTGGATTCCTCCATCGGTGAGTTTTGTTTGTCGCACCCGGAAATAAGCGTTCCAGATCATGGAAATACCTATTCAATAAACGAAGGGTATTACACCCATTTGCCGGCCGGAGTAAAAAAATACATTAAATATTGCCAGGTGGAAGATGATGGAACCAGCCGGCCTTATACTTCAAGATATACAGGTTCTATGATTGCCGATATTCACCGGAATTTAATAAAGGGTGGGATATTTATTTATCCGGCCACCGCGCAATATGCAAATGGTAAGTTACGCCTGGTTTATGAATGTAACCCAATGGCGTTTATTGTGGAGCAAGCGGGTGGTAAAGCAAGCGATGGTTACAGGCGAATACTCGATATTGAAGTAACTGAACTTCACCAACGGTCGGCGATATTTATTGGCTCCCAAAAGATGATTGAAAAGGCCGAAGAAATGATGGCTGAATTTTTGCCCGAAAAGGCAAAGGGGATATCGGTATTTAATGAAAAATTTAATAGCGTAGGCCAGATTAATTAATTGCTAACTGTAACAAATTTTCGGAGCCGGTTATCTAAAAGCAAATTATAGATTATTGAATATTAAACTATATGAAGCTGAGTAAGTTATCCTGGTTCCCATTTGTCTTTTTGGCTGTTATTATTGGCCTGTATCCGCTTATTTATTATTTTGTGGACATGCAAAACAACGGTTTGCTGAGTACCAAACCTCGGGAGTTATTAAACAGCATCGTATGGCATACAGCATTTTATATCCACATCACCTTTGGAGGTATAGCCCTGTTAACCGGCTGGACACAGTTTAGCCAAAAACTGCGCAACAGATATTTAAGCACCCATCGTTTGGTAGGGAAAATTTACGTTACTGCTGTTTTTTTAAGCAGCCTTGCCGGTATGTTTATAGCTTTTTTTGCTACAGGCGGCATAGGTAATGTTTTAGGCTTTGGCATACTGGCTATTTTATGGTTTATAACCGTAATAAAAGCTTATGCCAGTATCCTTAAAAGAGACATCAACCAGCATGAAAGCTGGATGATACGTAATTACGCGCTTACCTTTGCCGCGGTTACATTACGTATCTGGCTGCCATTGTTGTCAGATATCATATTCCATGATTTTATACCGGCTTACCGAATTGTATCATGGCTGTGCTGGGTGCCAAATCTCATTATTGCCGAGATCATTATAAGCAAAAGATCACAAAAAGCTGATTACGTTGCCAAAACTTTATGAGTTAAAACTGGCATATGCCCTTACCGGAAAAGTACCTGCCCCTTTGAACTTTGGCGGAACCGCGTTAAACCTGTAACCACCCTCCGGTAATTTATCCATGTTGCATAAATGCTCGGCGATCAATATCTCGGCGCCGAGTAAAATGGTATGTACAGGGCGGCTTTTACCGCTGGTGTCATCAATATTATGGCTGTCAATACCTACCAGTTTTACATGGCACTCTTTTAAATATTCCGCAGCATCGGCAGTAAGATAAGGGTGCCCTTCAAGATATTGCGGCGTATTCCAATGTTTGGCCCAGCCGGTATAAACCAATACCGCTTTATTCCTGATCTCTTTGGCAACAAAATAGCTCTTATCAATCGCAGTCGCGCTCTCTGCATTGATAGTGATGGCTTCCAGATCAGCAAATCGATCCAGCTCCATTTCAGACAGATCCTTACCATGCTCAAACCGGTGGAAAGGGCAATCAATATAAGTGCCTGTATTGGTCACCATTTCTATTTTACCTATCTGAAATTCGGTACCCGGCTCGTAATTAGCCTTTGACTGCTCTCGACTCAAATAATCGCAGATAACAGGAGATGGCAGGCCTTTATAGGTAACCAATCCGTCAAAAATAGTATGGCTCAGGTCAATGTATTTATCATCAGGCAATTCGTTAATCGGCTTGCGCTTATGTTTTTCTTCGATGTAATATTTATTCAGTATGTCAACCTTACCCACCATTAATAATTGCATATCATCAATAATATAGTCAGCAAGTTCCTGGTCGGTGATGGTATCGCCGGCAATGTCCAGCCTAAAATCCTGACCCTGTATGCCACCGCCATTGGTGAAAGAAATATCAAAGTCAAAAACTACTCTTTTATCATTCATTTCGCTTAAGCTGTTTTTAAATATTTACGAATTAACAAAATAACGCACAATAAACCCACTGCGGAAATAATAGAGCTTATTGTTATGGCATGTACAATTGCAGTAGCGCCACCATTGGCCATAGCGCCAAATACGGCAACTCCCATTGCGCCTGCTGCCTGCCGGGTGGTATTTAAAACAGCAGATGCTGTACCTGAACGTGTTTTGGTTACGCTGGCTAATATGCCTGTGGTCATAGCCGGCACAGCAAGCCCCATACCCAGTGGAATGGTGATAAAGGGAATAAATAATTGCCAGTAAGGTGTACCAGCATGTGCAATCAGTAAACCGGCAAAACCAACTGTGCCAATAAGTAACCCGGCCAAAATAGGTATGCGTGTTCCATATTTTGCCATGAGCCTGCCGCTAATGAGGTTAGATATAATAAAGCCGGCTGTTAGCGGCAAAAAAGCCATCCCTGCGGCAAGCGACGAATAATGCAATACATCCTGCAGGTATAAACTCAAAACAAACACGGTTCCGTAATAACTGCCGTTGAGTACAATACCCAACAGTACCAAAACATTAAAAGTAGGCGATTTGAACAGGTCAAGCGGCAATATGGGAGATGTGGCTTTTTTTTCTATCCGGAGGAACAATACCAGCATAATAGCGCTAAAAATAAGGCCGCCATATATTAACGGATTGTTGAAACCTAAATGATGCAGTTCAATAATGGCGGCGATAAGCGCGGTAAGTGCAAGCATCCAGGTTAACTGACCTGGGATATCAAACCCTTTATTGGGGTGTTTTTCGCTTTCTTTTAGCTTTATGCTTAATAGGATCCCAACCAGGCAAAGCGGGATGTTCACAAAAAATATCATTCGCCAGTTGCTGATATGCATCAGTAATCCACCAAGAATAGGGCCGGCAGCAATAGACACACCTCCGGCGGCTGTCCATAAAGCAACCGCGCGGCTTCGTTGTGTTTTGTGATGGGCAAAGCTCTGGTTTAAGATCGATAATGAGCTGGGGATCATGATAGCCGCTCCAATGCCCTGTAATACCCGGAAACCAATTAAGCTAAACGGGTTCCATGACAGACCACATCCTACAGATGCAATACCAAATACCAGCAATCCAAACTGAAAAAGCCGTTTTGACCCCAACAGATCGCTCATGCCACCGGCCGATAACATCAGCACAGCAAAGGCAATGGTATAGGCATCAACTATCCACTGCAATTCGCTTATATCGGCAGTAAATGACCGGGATATTTGGGGCAGGGCAATATTAACAATAGATACATCAAGCTGAGATACTACAAAAGCCAGACTGGTTGTACCAACTATAAAAAGAAAGGAGGGATTAGTAGCAGATACTTTTTTAACAGGCACTTCCATATACAGGTAAATGTATTGTGTTATAATATGGCCGCAAAGATAAACCCACCATCAGGATTACAGTTCGGTTTAAAATGAAATATGACTAAACAAGGACCTAAGCTTAAGTACAGGATAAGTGAATAAATATTTGAGGCCCTCTTTTAATAAACCCCATTTGAATAGTATATTTAGCTTTATATCAAGCACTCATTACCTCATCCTATTAAACCAAAGGAATAAGAATGACTAACATAAAAAGAAGAGCATTCATTAAAAATACGCTCATAGCAGGTGCCGGCACCGTTTTGACACCCCAGATATTACACGCTACAGAGCAAGCAGGTATAAAAACAGAACCTATCAATAAACAATTATCAGCAAACGCTAAAAAGGTAATAGTAGCAGGCGCCGGTATTACGGGTTTGTGCTGTGCCTATGAACTAATGAAGGCCGGGCATGATGTAGTTATTCTGGAGGCAAGCGGTAGGTATGGCGGGCATGTTTTTACCGGGCGTGATGGCCTGTCTGATGGTTTATATGCTGACTATGGTGCCGACCATATTACCAAACCAGGCTATGAACGTTTTTTTGAGTATACAGATGAATTTAAGCTGAAAGTGATCCCGTATCCTCACGCCGAAGGCTCTGAGGCATCGCCAGACAATCATACGCTTAAAATGATTGGCGGTAAGTTTTACACACAGGAAATGCTTAAAGACCCGGCTGTACTTACTAAGTTTGGTTTCAATGAAAAAGAAATAAAATTCCTGTCGCAGAAACCCATGTATGCTTTACGTGATTTTTATCTGAAGCCTTACCTGGGAAAATTTACCGATCCTTATCAGCCTTTTGGGGTTGGATATGATGATTACGATAAGATCCCTATTGCTCAGATTTACAAAAAAGAAGGGGCCTCGGCTGGTGCACTCCGGTTTCTTGGCGGGGGAACCACATCAGCCCTTTATGTACTCTGGCGATCAGCGATCATGAACTTTCGGGGTATACCACCTTCAGAAGGAGATACCTTTCACCTGAGAGATGGTAACGAGCAATTGCCCATTGCTTTTGCTAAACGTTTGGGCGCAAGGGTAAAGTTAAATCATCCGGTTGTGGCCATTAAGCATGATAGCACAGGCGTAACCGTGTCATACAAGCCATACGGTTTGGATAAAGTACAGGAAATGAAGGCTGATGTGCTGGTAAACTGTATTACGCTGCCTATATTTAAAAATATACCTATAAGCCCTCCTTTATCACCGGCAAAGCAATATGTGGTGAATCGTATGGGTTATTCGTCGCACCCGTTCTATGTATTTGAGGCCAGCACAAAGTTTTGGCTCGATGATGGTTTTAAAACGATCAATATGGAATTTGAACACCCTGATATATCATCCATATGGGAAGAAACCAACGAGGTAGATACCAGCCGGATTGTTTTAAAAGCTTTTGGCCCTGGTGGGATTTCTCCTCAACGTGTTTTGGCTGCTTTCAGAGCGGTTTATCCGGGTAAACATGATACTATTGAGCAAGCGTTAACTATGGACTGGACGAAAGATAAATTTGCCCCTGCTTGCGAAATGCAGCCTTTTCCAATGGGCGAAATGCATAAGTTTTGGCCGCAGATCATGATGCCCGAAGGCAGGATTTATTTTGCAGGTACCTATGCCGATAATATGAGCCGCGGTATGGAATCCTGCATCCGTTCGGCACAACGGGTGGCGCAGGAAATTAATAAGCTTTAGGTAATACTTTTTGAAGATAATGACGTTATAATGCAATAGAGTGGGTATGTCTATCTAATAAACTCCGATATGCTAAAGCCAGTTCAAATAAGTCATTGTTTCCCGGTTTCGGCTGAGCGGGTTTTTGATGCCTGGCTAAACCCCGAAATAATTAAACTATGGATGTTTAAAAGCTCGTCCAACAAAATTGTAAGTGTAAAAATAGAGCGTTGGGTTGATGGGGGTTTTTCTATTTTGGAATTGAGTGGAGATGAGGAGATTGATCATTTTGGTCAATATAAGGAAATAACAGGGCCCCGCAGGCTTAGCTTTTCATTGGAAGTACCTAAACATTTCCCCTGTGTTACTACTGTAGATATTAACGTTGACCCCGATGCCAATGGCTGTAAACTCACACTGATCCAAAGAGGTGTGCCAGCCAAAATAACAGAAGCCCCCTGGACCGAAATGCTTGATAATTTAGAAAAACTACTCTGTCAAGAAAGCCTGTAACTTCGTTTTGCCTTTTTAAGGTACCTGATTAATATGTGTTACAGAAAACTTTAAGCCCATAATGCCGATCATGATCAGCGAAATAAAAAAGGCCTCGGTCCACGTAATGGTTTTATTGAAGAAACTTATCTCAGCTATTTTTATCAAGACAAGTGTGGCCGCGGTCCAAATGGCATAGGCTGTAGCTGTCGACAGCTCTTTAATAGACAAAGAGAAAAAGTAAACATTACCTACGCCAAAAAGGATATAGCCAAGCAGCGGGGCCAGTAGGGGAAAGCTTATGTCAACCCGGTAAAAGTTATGCCAGGTGAGCAATTTCAGGTCACTCAGTTTAAAAAACTTAACCGAAAATGTCCATGCTGTTTCAAATACTGCTGCTATGATGATGTATATCCAGGCCAAAATTAATGAGGTTATTGCAAAATTTCTTCTTGCTGGTGAGGTGTTAATGGTGTGTTGAATATCTCGGGTTGATGGGTTTCTGTTTTTGGAACGCTTTTTTTTCGTAAAGCGCTTAATGCCGAAAGTATAGCCGGTCTCAAATTATAATAACGCTTAAACCACTTGTACTTCAGTAAATTATTTTCATTAAACCGCTTAACAGAAAACGCGTGCTGTAAAAAGTAATCTTTAGGATATTCATAACCCAGGCCCCAGTTTTCGCGCTGGTTACCGGGCGCATGGCCAGGGTCATAAGCTGTACCGAATAAATGATCCCAAATGGCAAATTTGGTTGAAAAGTTAGCGTGAAAAACTTCCTGATAGTTAGCATGGTGCCACAAATGCAACTCAGGGCTGTTAATGATGTATTTGAGCTTTCCCAGTTTTACTTTAACGTTGGCGTGTATAAACATACCAAACATGGCATCCAGCATCGCTTTAATAGGTATTACAGCCGGGTCGGCGCCTAATAAAATAATGGGTGCAAATTCAATGGTTTGGTTAATGATGATCTCGGCTATATGTGAGCGGGAGCCCGATAAAAAATCAACTTCCTTGCCCGAATGATGGGCTTCATGGATTCGCCAGAATACTTTGTTACTGTGCTGAAACCTGTGGAACAAGTAAATGTACAGATCATGGGTCACCAGGAAAAACAACACCTGCACCGCTACCGGCCAATCCTTTACAAATTGAATAGCCGACCAGCTAAAATGGTACTGAACAGGCGCTATCAGGTAATCAAATATCAGGATCTTTAAAAAGTAGCTTTGAATAAGTGTGTACCAAACCAGGTCGATCCAAAACCCCTCTCTAAAAAAAGATAAACCTTTGCGGTAGGGGGATACCCGCTCCCAGGTAATGATCAATATTACCCACAAAGCCAGTATAATGGTAGTAATGGTAAGTAGTTTTTCCTGTGGCATTGTATTAATAATTTCCTGTATCGAGTAGTTAGTATCAAGTAGTTAGTATCAAGTATCAAGATTATAAAAAGCTATCTATATATCTATAAGAGAAAGCGAGGTCTTGATACTTGATACTAACTACTTGATACCACATACATTTAAATAGCTGTCCATCCGCCGTCAACTACCAGGTTGGCGCCGGTCATGTAAGCTGATGCATCGCTCGCCAGGAATATTAAAGCGCCTTGATAATCACCAGCTTTTGCCATGCGGCCTAATAGTGTTTTTGCAGAATAGTTTTCTATGAAAAATTCGTTCTGGTTATTCTCAACCCCACCTGGCGAGAGGGTATTTACCCTGACACCCTTATTTCCCCAGTAAGCAGCCAAAAAGCGGGTGAAATTAACAACTGCGCCTTTGGTAACCGGGTAAGCTGCCGATTTATAAAAGTCCTGTTCGCCCTGTGGGTTTTTG
>NZ_JBFUJG010000123.1:0-15200 GCF_056401495.1 Mucilaginibacter sp. P4_E8 | reverse complement strand
GTGTAGGTGAAGCCATCGTAAAAGCACTTAAAATTAATACTACCGGCGCGACGGTACCTAAACCTGCATTTTCAAATGCTGACGTAAGTAGTGTTTCTCCGGCATTAGGCAAGTATATTGCTGAAAAATTAGTCGGCGAAGTTTGGGAGCGTCCGGGTTTGTCAAAGCATGACCGTTGCATAGTTACTTTATCAAGCCTGATAGCAAGAAACCAAAACAATGCAATGCCCCATTACTTTATTAAAGCGCTGAACAACGGTATTACACCGGGCGAACTTTCAGAGATTATTACTCACCTTGCTTTCTATTCAGGAGTGCCTAACGCCATGTCGGCTGTGGCTGTTGCAAAAGATGTATTTGCAAACTATGGAATATCACAAGCAGAATTACCTTCAATCGACCCACTGACGCTTGATAAAAATGAGGCTTTACCGGGTGATGAGAACAGAGTAGCTTTTATTCAGCAAAACATCGCCCCAATAGCCGAAGGTTTTGCTAAATATACCAATGAATTGTTATATGGTGAAGTTTGGCTGCGTGCGGGATTATCATCAAGAAGCAGAAGCCTGGCAACAGTATGCGCCATGATCGCAGTCGGGGATATCCAATTTCTGGGAATGTACATGGGCCGGGCGGTTGAGCATGGCATTACCCGGYAGGAAATGGGCGAAGCATTGACCCAACTGGCATTTTATGCAGGTTGGCCTAAACTTGTTTCCGCATCAGAAGTTGTAAAAGAGGTATATGACGGTGCAGGTAAATGATTTTGTTAATTAACGTTAACCCCTACAAAAGAGCTTTGGGAGTAAAGTCCCAAGCTCATTAAAAAAACAGGGTTCCATTACGACGGGCCTGGTTCAAAACAGCACTATTATAGATATGAAGCCATTAAAAAAGATAATTACCATTGAGGAGCATTTTATCCTGAAAAGCATCTCGCAAAAAGTAGCAGCATTCAACATCAAACAAAATGGAGGGGTAGCGCCCAACGATGCGGTGCAAAAGGAGCTAATGAAAATTGGGCCAAGCAGCGATGATATGGAAGATATTGGAGAACGACGGCTAAAATTTATGGATGAAAGCGGGATCGATATGCAAGTGCTCTCATATGGTGCCGGAAGCCCTCAAAATATAACAGACAAAACATTAGCCATTGAACTTTGCCGGGAAGCCAATGATGAATTAGCTAATTTGATAAAACTGCACCCAACAAGGTTTGCCGGCTTTGCCACTTTGCCCGCCGCCGATCCAACTGCGGCCGGAGAAGAGTTGAACCGGACTGTGAAGGAATTAGGCCTTAAAGGCGCAATGCTTTCAGGAACTTACAATGGTCGCTTTTTTGACGAACCTGAATTTTTACCCCTTTTTTCTAAAGCCCAGGAACTAAAAGTACCTGTGTATATGCACCCTGGTTTCATCTCAAAAAATATTGCGGCGCACTATTATCAGAGCGATAGCTGGCCTGCCGTTGCTGGGGCTATGTTTGCTTCGGCAGGATATGGCTGGCATTTAGATTCAGGGATCGCAATTGTCCGGTTAATTGCTTCTGGCATTTTTGACAAACTGCCCGATCTGAAACTAATTTCAGGACATTGGGGCGAACTGGTTCCTTTTTTCCTGAATCGCTTAGATGATCAATTAAGCAAGACTTTAACATTAGACCGCAAAATTTCTGACTATTATAAAAGTAATATCTATATCACCCCAAGCGGGCTTTTCTCTGAAACTCAACTTAAATATGTGATGGAGGAACTCGGGGCAGACAAAATTATTTATTCAGGTGATTACCCTTATTTAATAGATAAACACACCAGGCAATTTCTTGAAACGGCGCCTATTTCACAAGAGGCCAAAGAAAAGATCGGTTATAGGAATGCCGAAAAATTATTGGGTTTATAGCTTGCTCATTGTATGACGCATACTAAAAGAGTGTAGGTTTTACTTCTGCAAAAAACAACAAAAATGACAGAATTAATGAATGGAATCTGTAAAATACCTAATGGTGGTGTGGAGCTAACCAGAATTCCACGCCCGGAAAAAGCCCTGCCCGAACATCTGCTTATCCGTATGGAGTATGCTGCCATTAGCCATGGTGACAAAGCTTTTATTAACCGGCCGCTTCCGCCTGGATCTGCCACCAGCCTACATGATGTATACGGTTCGTCGGGCGTAGGTGAAGTGATAGGAGTTGGTGAAGATGTTCCTAAAGAATATTTGGGCAAACATGTAGCAATTTTTCGCTCTTTACATAATACCGACGTGACGATTGGGAGCTGGTCGGATTATACACATATGCACCATTTATGTTGTGTTATTATTCCGGATAACGCCAAATCTGAGGAATTTGCTGGTTCGTTGTCCAATATTATCACGGCCTATGCTTTTCGTATGCAATCATTAGCTGAAGGCAATATAGGTATTATCAGTACAGCAGGAACATCCACTACAGGCATCATGATGTTGGGAATTGCCCTCGCTTTGCAATTTCCGCTGATATCCATAGTTAGAAATGAGGAAGGCAAACAATTACTAAAGGGCCTGGGTGCGACATATGTACTGGCGCAGGATGAGCCGGACTTTAACAATCAGCTCAAAGAAACAGCTTTGAAACTAAATGCCACCGCCATTTATGACGGCGTAGGCGGAGCTGCGCTCAATAAAATAATAGACCTGGTGCCTAATGACTCCATGATCTACTCTTATGGCCTTTTAGGCGATGATACGCCACTTCATGTTTTTATGCGTCAAATACTTTTTAGGGGGCT
Source organism: Mucilaginibacter sp. P4_E8 (assembly GCF_056401495.1). Classification (NCBI taxonomy): domain Bacteria; kingdom Pseudomonadati; phylum Bacteroidota; class Sphingobacteriia; order Sphingobacteriales; family Sphingobacteriaceae; genus Mucilaginibacter; species Mucilaginibacter sp. P4_E8. The sequence goes on along the minus strand of NZ_JBFUJG010000123.1, from coordinate 12,435 downwards.
GACTATTAAGTCATTCAGCACTAACCGCTCACAGACCCTCAGAGATCCAAAGCAGCTCTCCCTGGCCTTAAAGCTGATCCCTGATATTATTGACATGCCGCATTTCAAAACGAAAGTTGGCAAAAAATTCAAATTATATGAGATAGACGATGCGCTGGCCTATACTCCCACTGGTATTGGTAAGGCTATATTAACTTTCAATAATTAATTAGTAACCATGATTCGCGAATCTAAAAGCGGAACCATTAGCCAATGCTTAAGGAGTTCAGTCTTAACCGGATTTGATGGCTCTTTGCGAAATATGTCGGCCGCTTTTCACACCAATCGGAATAATGGTAAGTAAAACAGGAATCCGTAGTCTTGAGCAAAAGAATAAAGAACTTTATTAATAATAAGTAAACGGTATGAAAAAACTTTTTTTAATTACTTCCCTTGTAGTGAGTATTTGCGGTGGCCTATATGCACAAGGATCTTTTGGATTTCGTAATGCTTTTAGTGCTGTACCTGATACTAATGCAAGAGTTACATTCACTAATCCCATAATTCCTGGTTTTTTCTCAGACCCAAGTGTCTGCCGGGCAGGAGAGGATTATTATCTTATCACCAGTACATTTGAATACTTTCCCGGCGTTCCGGTTTTTCACAGCAAAGACCTGGTGAACTGGGAAATGATAGGATATTGTATTACCCGGGACACTCAGTTGCCCAAAGGCTTGAGTATTTATGCTGCCACTATCCGCTATAATAATGGTGTTTTTTATATGATTACCACTAACACAGGCAACACCGGGGGTAATTTTTATGTTACGGCAAAAAATCCTGCCGGTCCCTGGTCTGATCCAATATGGATAGAAGCGCAGGGGATAGATCCTGATTTGTTTTTTGATGATGATGGGAAGGCCTATGTTATCTCATCTCCTTTTGATTTGTATGAAATTGATATAAAGACAGGGAAGTTTCTCACCCAGGGTAGAAAGCTGTGGAATGGAACCGGTGGCCGGTATGCCGAAGGCCCGCATATTTACAAAAAGGACGGCTTTTATTACTTGATGGCTGCCGAAGGAGGAACAGAAGAAGCACACTCAGAAACCATTGCCCGCAGTAAAAATATCTGGGGTCCTTACAATTCCAATCCGGCCAATCCCATTCTTACCCATGTTAATGCAGCCGGGCAAGGCAATCCTATTCAGGGAGTCGGGCATGCCGATATAACCCAGGCTCACGACGGTTCGTGGTGGATGGTCTTTCATGGATACAGAACCGTTGGTGGCGGAGTTCAGCATATTCTTGGACGGGAAACCTGTTTGGCACCGGTTACCTGGCCAACTAACGGCTGGCCTGTGGTGAATGGCAATGGAGTGGCCACCGTTAATATGACAGCTCCCACACTTCCTTTAAAGCCCTTTGCTGCAAAACCAACCAAAACAGATTTTGACGATCCCACCCTTGGATTAGAGTGGAACTATATTCGTTATCCGGTTATGAGTAATTATTCCCTTTCTTCACGCAAAGGTTTTCTGAAGTTAACGGGTTCCGAACAAACGATAGAAGACAGGAAATCTCCAACTTTTGTTGGGCGCAGGCTTCAGGACATGTATTTTACTGCAACTACCCAGGTAGAATTTAATCCAGGTAAATCAAATGAGGAAGCAGGAATAACCTTGCTTAATAATGGAGGTCATTTTGAGATTCTTATTAAACAATCTAAGAGAAAAAGGGTGGTTGTAAGCAGGCTAAGATTTGGATCGCATGTAATTCATGAGTCAGAGGAAGCAGTATTAAAACCCGGGCCGGTAAAATTGATGATAAAAGGAGAACGTTCACTTTTTTCTTTTTCTTATGCACAAGGTAATGAGCCCTTTAAAGAAATTCAGAAAGTAGATTCAAAATATTTAAGTTCTGAAACGGCTGGAGGATTTACGGGAGTTTTTGTGGGGTTGTATGCGACCGGTAATGGTAAAGGTTCTACAACAAGCGCTGATTACGACTGGTTCGAGTATATTAAAAACGAGGCTCCAAAGCAGCAGAATCCGGGCTTCGGAGGGTTTTAAGAAGAAAGCGATAAGTGGTTTTTTGCCGGATTGAAATTGCCAGGTGGGAGATTGCTACCGTGTATGTGCCTGCCTCCAATGTGATTGATGTAACGGAAAGCTTAAAGAACACAGATAATAAAACCAAGTTCGGTTTTAAACCATGGGCAAAGGTGGACATTCCGGATCCATTGATCACCTCATTCCGAAAACAACAAACGATCATTTCCGGAACACCTTGATCATATCAATCTATTAGCCAATGCTTAAAGAGTTCAATCTTACCCTGATTTTGCCGACCCTTTCCATAAAGTGCAGGCCACTTTTCACGCTAATCGGAATAATGGTAAGTAAAACAGGAATCCGTATAACAGCCTTGAGCGAGAGTATCAAGAACTTTGTTCCTCAATACAAATAATCATTTACTGTAAAGTAAAAGGCCGGTTTAAGTAAAATATAAAACATTTTAGAAAGATCGAAATACTAAAGAAAAACTAATGAAATTATCAAACAACAAAATTTTAATCACCGGCGGAGCTACCGGCATCGGTTTGGGATTGACTGAAAGATTTATTCAGGAAAATAACCAAGTTATTATTTGCGGCAGAAGGAAAGAAGCGCTGCAAGAAGTGTCTGACAAATTTCCGTCAGTAATAACAAAAGTTTGCGACTTATCGGAAGAATCGGAACGCACAGCGCTTTATCAATGGATTGCCGAACATCATAGTGATTTGAACGTATTGGTAAATAATGCAGGTATTCAAAACTGGATGGATATTTCAGATGAGCACTTTTATGATAAAGCGAAAAATGAAATTGAAACAAATGTTATAGCACCATTACACGTTACATCACTATTCACCGGCCTCAAGTCACTGGACACCGTCATTAATGTAACTTCTGCCTTGGCATTTTCGCCGCTTACGAAGGTGCCTGTTTATTGTGCCACAAAATCTTTTTTTCATTCGTTCACCCTATCGCTAAGGCATCTGCTAAAATCAAAAAATATAGAGGTCATCGAATTGATCCCGCCCGCCCTCAACACTGATCTGGGCGGCAAAGGATTGCACAGCGAACACCCTTCTGTAGGTGATTTTATTAAAGCAGTGTTTCAACAATTGGAAGAAGGCAAAGATCAATTAACTTTTGGATACAGCGAAATGCTATCGAAAGCAACACCTGTTGAACTACAAGGTATGTTTAAAAGGATGAACCCATAATGGCCTAATATACTTCAATAAAAAAATACTTAAACTGATAAACTGGATATCTCACTCCCGACTTTATTAATCAGCTTAAATAATAAAAGGACTCACGCCATGTAAGACGTGAGTCCGAAATTCTAACAGCATCTTGTTGTTTCTCTTTTACACTTTTTCAAAGTTGCATCCTGATTAAAGAGGCTTTAGTATCAACTTTCTAAAAATGGATAATCGGTATAACCTTTTTCCCCACCACCATACATGGTAGCTTGTTCTATGGTATTGAACGCTGCATCCAGTTCGAACCGCTTTGGCAGATCAGGGTTAGCCAGAAATAAGCTGCCGTAAGCGATTATTTTAGCGATACCCTTTTCCAGTTCTGCCTCCCCGCTTTCTTTATTGAACCCGCCATTGGCGATGACCAGGTGTTTACTTATACTACCGAATGTTTCTATAGCATTTTTAGGATAGTGAGGGTAATTATCCAAAGGGAACAGGCCATTCATCAGATGAATATAGGCCAGTGTCAATTCATTCAATGCTTGGATTAAAGGTTTGAATTGAGCAACAGGATCACTGTTTTCTATATTGTTATAATAAACAGTTGGTGATAGCTTAATGCCAACTTTGTCACTTCCCGACGCATTAACCAGTTCCTGCATAACTTCCAGCACGAAGCGGTTCCTGTTCTCAATGCTACCGCCATACTCATCTGTCCGGAGGTTTGCACTTTCCGATAAAAATTGGTTAGGTAAATATCCGAATGCTGCATGTAATTCCACACCATCGAAACCTGCATCGATGGCATTTTTGGCAGCTTTACCGTAATCCTTCACGATCTGTTTGATCTCTGCGGTAGTTAATTCCTGAGGCGTTTCGTAATCTTTCGGCCCCTGGGAGGTAAAATGCTGCTGCCCCTTGATCCCGATCGCCGATGGCGCAACCGGAAGTTTTCCTTTTCTATCCACTGAATGCCCAACACGGCCGGTATGCCATAACTGCGCGTAGATCACACCTCCTTTGTCGTGAACAGACTTAGTCACTTTCTTCCAGGCCTCAATTTGCTCTTCGCTGTAAAGGCCAGGGGTAAATGGGCTGCCCAGCGCCTGTTCCGAGATATTGATGGCCTCAGTGAGGGTGAGCCCGGCACTGGCACGCTGTGTGTAATATAATACGGTCAGGTCTGATACGACACCTTCGCCGTTAGCCCGGCTACGCGTCATTGGTGCCATCGCAATAACGTTTTTCAAAATTTCTTTTCCTAATGTTATCTTTTCTAATAGTTTCATGGTCTCTTTTTTTATTATCTTATTGATATCTGTAAATTGTACTGTTTGATTTGGAAGATGTTTCCTTAGATCAGCCCACTGATCGACTCTGTTATTGAATAACTACAAGGACAACTTTACCGTTAACTCCCCCAGCCGACACAAAGTCCTGAGCTTGAGCAGCTTCGTCTAATGGGAAAGTTTTTGCAACGATGGGATGGAGTTTTCCTTCATTGACCAAAGCCAAACCAGTGGCCAAACTACCCGCTGAAATATTTGAACTGATAAACCGTGCGTCAACCTGGTGCTTTTCCGCTAATGTTGCGGAAGGTGGGGTTACTATACTGAATAATTTGCCTCCGGGCTTTAACACCCCAAAAAGTTGATGCTGTGATTCGCCACCAGCGCAATCCACCACCAGGTCAACATTGTTAGCTAACAGGCTAACGTCTTGCGATTTATAATCTATCACCTCATCCGCACCAAGGCTTTTTACTAATGCGATGCCTTGTCCGGATGCTGTAGCGATAACATAGGCCCCGGCGTTTTTTGCCATCTGCACCATGGTGGCGCCTGTTGCCCCCGCAGCCCCCTGAATTAAAACTTTCTGATCTTTCGCTAATTTTCCCTCGTTAAATAATACCGATTGAGCAGTGCCGATATTAACCACCAGGGAGGTTGCTTCTTCAAAGGAGGCATTAGTGGGTTTAATAGCTACGTGACTTTCATTTGCAATCGCGTATTCGGCATACCCGCCTTCTCTGGTCACAGCGATCACCTGGTCACCTGCTTTAAATTGGGTTACCTTTTCTCCGGCGGCAACAACGATCCCTGCCACATCTGCACCCGGCACAAATGGCAAACTGACAGGACGGATCTGTTGCATAATGCCGCTGCGTAATTTGATATCCAAAGGATTTATGCTGGCTGCCTTAACTTGAATTAAAACTTGGTTTTCATTGCTGATTTCAGGCTGAGGGACCTCTGCCACCTCTATCACATTGGAATTGCCAAATGCCTTATATTGTATTGCTTTCATTATTTTTTACTTGGTCATATTTAACTATATGACAAAAGTAGAAGTAAAAAAATGGGCAAAATAACCGAAAAGGACACAAGAATAGTCGTATCCGATAAATGATAGTTGATTAGATAAAAGAAGTTCTATGAAGAGGTGGAAAATTTCTTCGGGGTAATGCCGTACTGCTTCTCGAATAATCTGCTGAAGTGGCTAAGGTTTGAAAACCCCAACTCGTAGCCAACCTCAGAAACGGAATGTTTAGCCTGTTTCAACAGAAAAGCGGCTTCTTCCATTCTGGCTTTTTGGTAATAATTATATATCGTATCACCAAATGTTTGCTTAAAAAGCGGCCTAAGTTTCGTTTCACTCATCGAAGCGATCAGTGCTAATTCACTTAAAACCGGCGGGGTACTCAAATCACTCAATATCTCGTTGCGAATAACCAGAAGTTTTTCCGCATCGTTACTGTTTATATTTTTAAAAGTCGTGTTCTCCCTGAGTGACAACTTGCTAAAAAGCAGGTACATTAATTCCTGTACCTTAATTTGTACATAGAAATTATTCAGCGAGTTATTCATGTCGACGGATACGATATTTTTTAGCAACAATTGCATTTCAGCATCCAAACTTTCAAAAAAGAGAAAGGAAGCATTTTCCGCTGTAATGGTTTGTATGGTCGTATTAGGCTTTTCAATGGATAGAACTGAGCGTAATCTGTTAGCAGTAATCCCTACTACTACGTATTGAATATTGCTGCCGGCAGGAAAACGAATTTCCGTTCGCAAATCATTTGATGACAGGAGTATGGAAGAATCATTTTTTTGTGAGCATGATATATTTGTCTCGTTATGATATTTAACTTCAAGATCGTCCCTATCATTATAAAAGAAAATGGTACGGACATCATTAGCTATTGCAGCCGGATTGCGTTTAACAATCAGATCTTCTTTCAATACATAACGGTGGATCGTTAATTTGAAATCATCCCCAAACCCAACTTTACGTACATAACCTTCTCCCAATGTCTTCGGGATTTCCAATACATTGTCCCTTACGGGCGCATTGATCTGTTTTGAAAACAGTGTTATAAAGTCAAAACCCGGAGCAGTTGTAAATTCAAAAATCATTGCAGGAAGTAACTGGTTAATATGTCTAAGGTTATGTAAATTTCTTCAAAAAAAATCACTTTCTTTCAATACATTTCCATTGATGATGCGTATTTGATATATAAATGGAAGATAATTAAATCCTGCAGTATTATTTGCAACATTCATTTTTTACTAAAGGTTGCTATAAAACAAAATAGATTGACCTAACTATTTTGGAGCCAACTTGGATTTTAACCTATTGCCTTAAAGTTACTTGTCGTTTGATGTTACATTTATTTCTTTAATTCATAAAACCAGGTTTATCAGCCTCGGTTCCGGCTTTTTCCATACCGAGGCTTTCATTAATATAAAGTTGAGGATCTTCTATAAGTTTTACCACCAGGTCAGCAACACTTTTTCGGGATATTTCGGTTCCGGTAACCGGTTGGCCTTTTTGAGTGATTGTATATTCAACTTCATCATTGTTTGTATACCAGGTCGGACGAAGGATCGTATAAACCAGGCCAGATGCCTCAATAAGGCTTGCAGCTTTCTGATAGCGTTCCAGTATAGGCCCGATCATCTGTTTGTTCCACTGGCCAAAAGCACCGGGAACTTCATCGTAAATCCCAATGGCTGCAATGAAAACAATACGCTTCACACCTGCAGTCAGCATAGCTTTTACCGTCTGTTCGGCCAGTACATCTTCCTGCCCGTTTATATTGACATAGACCAGGTCCTGACCCTGCATTGCTTCATTGAGCTTTTTGGTGTCAAGTATGTCACCTTCAACCAACGCGATCCGATCTGTTTCCAAATTTTTTAAACGCGATGTCTTACGCAGATACAAAGTGAGATGGATGGAACTATTTTGTGATAACCTGTCGATCACATGCCCGGCGACTTGTCCGCCGGCTCCAAGTATTAATACCTTTGTCATATTCAATTTCTATAGTTAGTATATTTTGCCATAATTGCATCCTTCGGATGAAATCCCTCTTCATACAGGTTAAGGTTCCTGTCACGTTCTATAACCCGGGCTGCTTCGCACTCCCGATGAGGTTAACGTCTACCAGTTCCAGTTTCTTTACCATATGCTCTACGGTAGTTTTGTACTTTTTAAAGTGAGGCGTTGCGATATGTTTTAGATAGGCGGCGCTGTCGGCGTATATTTCGAGGATAGTTATCCGCGAAGGATCTTTTTTGTCGGCAACCGCATAGTAAGTCAATACGCCAGATTCCAGCCTGACAGCCGTTTGCATCTGTTCTTTCAGTGCTGCATTATATTCCTTGAGTTGTGTCGAATCAACTTCAATTTGGGCTATACGGATCATGCGCTTATCAGTTTGTGCTTTGACATGTAAAATAGAAAGGAGTAACATTCCACAACAGCCAAGTATCCTAAATGATACGCGAACTGTCGTTCTGTAAAAATGATTGCTGATTTTCATAGATCTTTATTTAGTGACCGTGAGCTTAGTCAATACTGCACGGGCAGTATCTGCTTGTTGTTTCCCGATGCAGCTTTCCAGTAAGGAAAAAGCTTGTTCCAGTTGCCCTTCAGTTAACCCGACATTCATTCCCATGCCCAAGTGTGCTTGTAACTGTGCTTCCAGTCCGGGCAGGCTCGCAAGTACGGTGATCGTTGCCAGTTCACGCTCCTGATAAGTCAATACGCCCCGCCCAAAGATGTCGGCAAACAAGTGCTCTTTCAAAAAAGCATCAATGCCGGGCGCAAAAGCATTGGCACCGGTTAGCGAGCCGTTCTGCGGCTTACCTGTTAAAGTTTCCAGCGTTTTCCTTCCCGCCTCGTATTTGCTTTTATTATCACCTGTTACAGCAGTTGGGGCCTGCCCTTCCGCGTCCTGTATACTCTTGGATTTCCGTTCGTCCAGCAGGGACATAAAAGTGGTAATGCCGTTGAGGCTACGCGGAAAACCGCAGTAGGCATATAACTGCACCAGTTCTTCCCTGATCTGGTTGATGGTTAATCCGGCATCAAGACCTGCATTCAGGGCATTTTTTAATTGCGGTAAGTTACCTGTTGCGGTAAAGGCGGCAATCAACACGACATGTTTTTCATTTAGATTCAACTCGTGACTTTGCTGTGCATTCATAGTATGACATGTAATTGTTATCAGAAGTGTTAGAAATGTGCGGATCATTGTTTGATTCATGGTTGATCAGCGTTTATAAATTAAACATCAGGCTTAGCGAGGAGGATGCACCACCCACCGCTGCAACCACGGTCAGATTAATAATCAGGTATATAAGCTTCTTCATTTTTAACTTGATCTTTTGGATTATTGTTTTCTTTATTTTCTGACAGACTTTAGTATGAAAGGCTGTCCTGGTGCGAGCACCCGGATGCGTCCGGGATTAACAACCAATTTTGCCAGTCTTACCGGATCTCCGTTAAAAGGTTTGAAATCAGGTGCGTCAACAAAGCCCCAATGCCCCAGGATAACTTGTGCATGAGGATAAGCATTCAGTAATTTTGCTGAGCCTTCGAGCCCAAAATGCCAGTCGCTGTCCTCTGAGTAATCCAGCAGGATCAAATCGGGTGCAGGCAGGTGCAATTGTGCCGGCATCAGGCGCGAATCGCCAGGTGCCCAGATCGTACCATCAGGAGTATAGAAGTAAAACCCACAGGCATCTTCCGGTCCAAAATGCCGTTTGCTCGTGCCAGGATAAGCGTTCTGCCAGGCATGGTCGGCTGGTGTAAGTTTTGTGCTCACAAGCCCGAACTTAAAAGTTTCACCAATGCGATGACCGCTTGAAGACAATCCGTCATTTTTCATTAATGAATCGACGTACATTGTGGAATGATAGGCTGTGGTTACCGCTTTCAGATCACGAAAAGTTTCCACGCTGTAATGATCGTTGTCGCTATGAGTTGCCATAATGGCATCTACGTGCGGCACATCTTTCGGCAGGATGGGAAACTTCATCAGCAGCGGCATATCATAGCCTTCCAGTAGCGGATCGATCATGAAGATGGTACCCTGGCTGTTAACCATGAATCCGGCCATGCCCAGCCAGCGAACAGTTGTCCCGGTTGATCGCTTAAAGGCTTCTAAACCAAAAGGCTGGGTTTCCGGCGCTTTGGCCTGGTATTTTTTAGCTTTCATTTGGGTGATGTCCGTCGTCTGTGCGTAGACTTTTGCCTCCCCACTTAGCAGTATCAGACTTACCAGTAATAATTTTCCAAGTTTCATCCGGTTTTTATTTGGTAGTGCAAATTTCGTGGGAAAATATTAGGCCGTGGTTATACAGACTCCTGAAATACTTACCATTATTCCTGATTGCGAGACAAAGGCAGCGCGTCCGGAAAATCTTGTTGTAGTCTTGTATAACATTTGATAAACATTAGAAAGATAGCAGCGACAGGTCAAAGAGAACAGAAAACTGAGCCATACAGACAAGTAAATTGAGCCGTAAAAGAAATAGACCGCAGGATGTAATGCTGATCTTTGTGTTGTAACACAAAAAACATTAACTGTGAAAAACATAAAAAAAATAAACCTTGGTAAAAATGGACCCCTCGTATCTAAACTTGGATTAGGCTGTATGCGCATGTCATCAGTTTGGGGAGGCCCGACAAATGATGAAAGTGAAAGTATCGCTACCATTCAGTCGGCATTAGACAGCGGCATTAATTTTCTGAACACCGGCGACTAGAAAAGATAAGGTAGCGTTTTTGGAGCATACTACCCTGGTATTGCAGGTTTCAAGCCGCTTTACGATGGAAACTGCCAGCGAAAGAATCTCTATGGAGCATGGAGAGATGCTGCTGATCCGCAGGAATCAATTAGGAGAGCTTACTAAAACACCATTGAATGGAGAGGATTACCAAACCATCGTCATTTGTTTAAAAGAAGACCTGCTGAGGCAGATCGCACTGGAGGAACAAATTGAACCGGGAGCAAAATACATCGGCCCTCCTAATATCCTGATCCCCGGAAACGATTTCCTTCGTGCCTTTTTTCAATCCGTTATTCCTTATGTGCGTCATTCGGAGGAGAAAATAACCAATGCGGTTGGCATGCTCAAAGTAAGAGAGGCTGTACTATTGCTGCTGCATACTATGCCTGCACTCAAGGATTTTCTGTTTGATTTCTCGGAACCCTATAAAATGGATCTGGAAAAATTCATGCTCAGTAATTTTCATTTCAATATCCCTGTTGAAAAATTTGCGCAACTCACCGGAAGAAGCCTCGCCGGTTTTAAGCGTGATTTTCAAAAAATATTTGAAATGCCGCCCCGGCAGTGGCTCCAGGACAAACGTTTAACGGAGGCCCGGCATCTTATAGAAAAAAAGAACAAAACGCCATCTGCAATCTATCTCGACCTGGGATTTGAAAGCCTTTCTCATTTCTCCCATTCCTTCAAAAAAAAGTTCGGCAAGTCACCCAGTGAGCGATTATATTAGGGTTGATTTGACCGCAAGGCGGATCAGAAAATTACATTTTGATTTAAACGACGTTTAAGGTGTTAAAATTCGGTATTATTTTTTTTGCTGAATATTGTCAACAAGATTTAGTCATTCGCTTTTAACCAGGAAATAGTATTTACCGGATGCCAGTTCGTATACCAATTGGTTATTTTCTGATTTGGAAAATTTAACTCCAACAGATTTTGATACAGGCTTATTATGCTCAAAGATCTGTTTTGAATTCGACGCCGGCAGATAGAGTAATGCATGGGTGTTTTCAGGAACAACTACATCCAGTTCTAAGTGACCGGCAATCCTTTTCCACGCTACGCGGATATCTCCACTTATGGAAGCAAAGCTACCTTTCACCCAGGTTAAATCCTTCAGGAAATCAGGCTTGATTACAAATTTTTTAAAACCCGTACCGTCTTCATCCGGACTGATCCCTACCAGATTGTTAAATAGCCATTCATTGATCTGGCCTGACATAAAATGATTTTGTGAGCCGAAATCACCTACCCCAGCATCCCATTTTTCTGTAAGACTGGTAGCGCCCATCTTAATTTGATAGCCGTATCCCGGTCTGTCATCCTGATTGTTCATCGCATAAACAACATCTGAGCGGCCGTTATCAGCTAATGCGCGAAGCAGGAAGCGATAAGCTACCTCTCCTGTTGTAAAACTGTTCTGATGATCATGAATATCATCAACCAGTTTATTTAACAGCGTTTCACGTTTTTTTTCTTCAACAAAATTAAAGAAAAGAGCCATGGCACTGGTTGCTTGTGAACCCGTTGAATAGGTATCTGTTTCTGGACTGTAAAACTCTTTATTAAAGGCCGTGCGGATCTGTTCTGATGCAATTTTAAACATTTCGGCATCAGCAGTTTTATTCAGTTTTTTAGCGATATTGTACATGATCCAGTTGTCATAATAATATATGGCTGTTCCAGTATAGGATACCGGCGTAAGTTGTGAACCCCAGGGTTCCTTCGGGCCAATATCATACCAGTCGCCCAAACCTGTGTGTATGATATGATTAACCGACTCTTTGGATAAAAAGGCAACATATTTTTTCATCCGGTCATAATAACGCTCCAAAAGAGACACATCACCAGAAAACAAGTATTGTTGCCAGGGTACTATAATAAAGGAACTCCCCCACTCTGGTGAATTTCTCATACCGTTGTTTAAATCGGGCGGACCGGCTATAAAATACTCAGGAGCAATATTGGGGACAAAGCCGTTATCCAATTGCGCATCGGCCATATCATTCATTGTTTTTCTGAATAATAAGGCCATATCAAAATTATATCTTAACGATGGGCCATTGAGGTGATTTTGTTCCAACCAGCCCATTTTCTCGCGTTGTGGGCAATCTGTCATCAAAC
>NZ_JBFUJG010000122.1:0-15284 GCF_056401495.1 Mucilaginibacter sp. P4_E8 | reverse complement strand
GGTTTATCCGTTAAAGGTAAACATGGAGGAGGAAGAAATAATACGCAGGGCGGCTAAGCTGATTAATGACCGGATAAAGGAATATCAGGAAAATTACGCGGTAAGGGATAAACAGGATCTGCTTTCGATGTGTGTGTTGCATTATGCTACATCATCATTAAAAGCCGAGAAGAAAGTTACCGTTGAAGATACCGATATTGCCGAAAAGGTTTATCAGTTGGATCATTTGCTGTCCGAATTTTTCTCGAAGTAATAAACGTTCTTACATATATACAGAGCACATTTAAGATTTAGCCGCAGTTAAATTTTAGGTTTCACTATTAAAAACTTAACGCTTCAATATTAAGCGGATCAAAGAGGCATGCGTTACTCTTGTATTAACGTAACCATGGTCCCAATATCCGAAAAGAAGTTTTTAAATACATGATACTTAAGAATTAGTTGCGGTTTTTTTATTTATATAACCTTACACCCTAAAAGAAGATGGACGTACTATTATACATTATTATTGGGCTGCTGGTCGGTGCCATTATTGGCATTATCATTGGCCGCTTCCTGTTACGGAAGCTTTTTAAAGACCAGGAAACATCGGCACAGAACAAAGTGAAAAAGATATTAAAGGATGCTGAAAACAACGCCGAGATCCTGAAGAAAAATAAATTACTGGAAGCCAAAGAGAAGTTTTTACAAATGAAAGCCGAACATGAGCAGGAAGTAAACACAAAAAATAACAACATTAACCAGCGCGAAAACGGTGTAAAGCAAAAAGAGCAATCATTAAACCAGCGCCTGGAAAACATGAACCGTAAGGAAAGCGAGTTGGATAACACGCGTAAAAACCTGGAGAAACAAACGGAGATTGTTGTTAAAAAACAAGAAGAAGTAGAGGTGCTGAAAAACTCGCATGTTCAGCAACTGGAAACCATTGCAGGCCTGTCAGCCGATGATGCAAGGAACCAACTGGTTGATACTTTGCGCGAGGAAGCACGTACCAAAGCCATGATCCAGATAAAGGACATCGTTGACGAGGCCAAACTTACGGCTACCAAAGAAGCCAAAAAGATAGTTATACAAACCATACAACGTACCGCTACAGAGAGTGCTATTGAAAATACGGTTTCTATTTTCAACATCGAGAATGATGAGATCAAGGGCCGTATCATAGGCCGCGAGGGTAGGAACATCCGTGCGCTGGAAGCTGCAACTGGTATTGAAATTATTGTTGATGATACGCCCGAGGCTATTATCCTATCAGGCTTTGACCCGGTTAGGCGCGAAATTGCGAGGCTTGCCATGCACCGCCTGGTAACCGATGGCCGTATACACCCTGCCCGTATTGAGGAGGTTGTGGCCAAAACCAAAAAGCAAATTGAAGAAGAAATTGTTGAAATAGGCGAGCGTACTGTAATTGATCTGGGTATACATGGTTTACACCCCGAGCTGATCCGTATGGTTGGCCGCATGCGTTACCGTTCATCATACGGGCAAAACCTGTTGCAGCACTCTCGCGAGGTTGCTAACTTTTGCGCTACCATGGCTGCCGAGCTTGGCTTAAATGTTAAAATGGCTAAACGTGCAGGGTTGTTACATGATATTGGTAAAGTACCTGATGATAACCCTGAACTACCACACGCTATTTTGGGTATGCAATTAGCCGAAAAATATAAAGAGCATCCCGAGGTTTGTAACGCTATAGGTGCTCACCATGATGAAATTGAGATGACCTCCATGTTGTCACCCATCATTCAGGCCTGTGATGCTATTTCAGGAGCACGTCCGGGAGCACGCCGCGAGGTGGTTGAAAGCTACATTAAACGTTTGAAGGAACTGGAAGAGCTTGCGCTTTCTTATCCGGGTGTCGAAAAAACCTTCGCCATACAGGCCGGCCGTGAGCTGCGTGTAGTGGTTGAAAGCGAAAAAATAACTGATGCGCAATCAGAAGTTTTGGCAGCGGATATCTCCAACAGGATACAAACCGAAATGACCTATCCGGGTCAGATCAAGGTTACCGTGATCAGGGAAACCAGGTCGGTAGCTTTTGCTAAGTAAGCACACATAACGAATAAATAACAAACCCTTTTTGCCTAAAAAACAGAAAGGGTTTTTATATTTACATTAAAATGGCTTCAAACAAATTAACCGATACTTCAAAAGGTGGCGTACCATCAAAGGCAGATGATGTTCGTGCGGTTGATGTTTATTTTGCTAAATATGCCGAAAGCCATCAAAATAAAACCAATGAAGCGATCCATTTTATTTGCATCCCGCTTATTGTGTTTAGTTTGGTAGGATTAATATGGGCAATTCCGTTTCCATATCTTAAATTTTTAGGTACCTATAATGGTGTTTTTAACTGGGCATCCTTTTTAATTGCTTTTAGCATTTACTATTATCTTAAACTTTCGCCGGTACTCTCGTACCTGATGTTGTTGGTGCTTTTTGGCTTCAGCTATGCTATTATACAACTGGAGCAATGGCATAAAGCGGGCGGCCCGGCTTTGTGGCTGGTTTGCCTKGTTATATTTTTTATATCATGGATGGGGCAATTTATCGGGCATAAAATTGAGGGTAAAAAACCTTCGTTTTTGGATGATATTAAATTTTTGCTGATTGGCCCCATATACCTGCTTCACCTCATACTTAAAAAGTTATCTGTTAAGTATTGATCATTGATTTTTACTTAATGTTAACAGCTGGGATTAAATATAATCTTTTGTTAATACACTGTTAATATTGTAGCCGAACCTTTGTGCTTTAAACAAACACAAATGAAAAAGCTTTACTTTATCCTTTTATCAGTGCTGATTATTGGGGTTGCAAATGTTGCCAGGGCGCAAATTACAACCTCATTAGTAAGCGGAAAAGTTACCGACCAGAAGGGCGTTACGCTGCCTGGTGTAACCATTACCGTACTTAATACAAGTACTGGGACACGTTACGGGGCACAATCCAATGCCGATGGTCGTTATACTATCGCCAACGTTAACCCTGGTGGTCCTTACACTGTTTCTGCTTCTTTTGTCGGATTTAAAAAAGACGAAAGAACAAATATTACTTTAAGTCTGGGCAGTACCACTTTTAATTTTGCACTGGCCGACGAAACAACAACTTTAAAAGAGGTAAAAGTAACCGCTAACTCCGGCGGAACAAAAACCGGTGCAAGTACCCGTATTAACCAAAATCAAATCCGTACCGCGCCTTCAATTAACCGCAGCTTACAGGATTTAACCAGGAATACTCCTCAAAGTAATAACAACTCTTTTCAGGGAACCAACTATCGTTATAATAACGTAACCCTTGATGGTGCTATCAATAACGATGCGATTGGTTTTAGCCCCTCATTGGGCGGCCAGAACAATGCATCTGGTCAGGTAGGTAGCAGTACCCGTACAAGCCCGGTATCATTAGATGCTATTCAGGATATACAGGTACTGGTTGCACCTTATGATATTAAAATTGGTAACGTATTGGGTGGTAGTATCAACGCGGTAACCCGTAGCGGTACCAATGATTTTACCGGTTCGGTATACGGTTTTGGCCGTGGCTCATTTATGGTAGGACCAAATAACGCTCCTGCTGCATCAGGTGGTGATGGTTCAAAACTTTCAGATTTTCATGACTACCAAACAGGTATCCGTTTAGGTTTCCCGATCATCAAAAACAAATTATTCTTCTTCACCAACGAAGAGATTGCCCGCAGACAAGATCCTGTTATCGCTGCAGCCGGTACTAATGGTTCATCAAAAATATTAAGCTTACAGGATGCTCAGGCCCTGGCAACAGCATTTAAAAACGATTATGGTCAGGATCCGGGTACTTTTGGTAATACAACCATTTTCTCAAATTCAAACAAGTTCTTTAACCGTTTGGACTGGAACATCGATGATCACAATCAGTTAACCATCCGTAACAATACCATTATTTCAAAAGCGACCAATTTGGAGCGCGATCAGCAAAACTTTCGCTTTAGCGGTATCGATTATACCTCACACAATAACTCAACCTCAACTGTTGCCGAGTTAAAATCGAGATTCTCCAACAACGTGAGCAATAGCTTGGTATTAGGTTACTCAAACGTACATGATTACCGTGACCCTAACTCAGATCCGTCATTGCCGCAGATCGAAATTACCGGTCGTACTCCAGGCACCACCATATTTATGGGTACCGACCGGGAGGCCGCTATATTTGATATGCACCAGAAAACCGCTGAGTTTACCGATAACCTAACCTGGACAACAGGTAAACATACCTTTACTTTTGGTACCCACAATGAGTTTTACAATATCACTTATAACTTCGTAAACTCATGGAATGGCCGTACCGCTTATAGCAGTATAGACAACTTCATTGCTGCTCAACCACAACCAAGCCGTGTACGTTATAACGGTAATTACACTAATAACAGCCGTGATTATATTTTTGCCAATCCATCAGCTCAGTTTAAAGTTAACCTGCTGAGCTTATATGGTCAGGACGAAATTCAGTTAACTGATAACTTCAAATTAACTGTAGCCTTACGTGCCGATTATGCAGGTGTACCAAACAAACAACCATTGAGCGATAAAACAACAAATGCTGCGGTTGATCCTAACTACGGTAATACCTATACTTATACCAAGCCAAAAGACATCAAACAAAATTACCTGGGTAACATAGAGTGGAATCCGCGCGTAGCATTTAATTATGATGTGAACGGCGATCAAAGTGTTATTGTACGTGGTGGTAGCGGATTCTTTACCGGTCGTGTTCCATTTGCATGGTTTGGCTACRCATTTTATAACAATGGTAATACTTATGGTGCTTATGATAATAAAGCGCCTGCTGCAGGCGTACCTAAAGTGCCAAATTTCGCTCAAGGTGATGCAACCCAGGTAGATATGATCGACAATAACTTTAAAATGCCACAGGTTTGGAGAAGCAGCCTGGCTGTTGACTATACTACTGATGATCAGTGGAAGTTTACCGGTGAAGGTATTTATACCAAAGTTATTCATGATTTAAAATTTCAACAGGTAAATACACTCGATCAGGTAACCTATTACGTTTACGATACACAAAAACAACAGCCTATATTTAATAACACCGCCACCGCCCTCAATGGTGGTAAGATCAGCAAATCATTTACGAATGCTTACTTACTATCAAACACCAGCGAAGGTTACCGTTACAGCTTAACGGCACAGGTAGCTAAAAACACGCAGTTTAGCCCAGTAAGTGCCTTGAATGTGTCTGTTGCTTATACCTATGGCCACTCCAGAGACGTTACCAACGGCATCCGTAACTCCATGGAATCAAACTGGCAGTTGAACCAGGCTTTAAACCCTAACAACCCGGGTTTGGCTAACTCTAACTTTGATATCCGCAGCCGCATCGTGTCAAACATTAATTTCAAGCATGATTGGGATGCAAATCAAAACTATACTGCTAATTTCAGTTTCTTCTTTAGTGCTCAAACCGGTAACCCGTTCACTTATGGTTTCTATCCAAGCGCTATTGACGGAACCGGCCAGCAAGTTAGTTTAGCTTACATCCCTAAAGCTGGTGAAACGGTTAATTTCTTTTCTGATATTGCCGGTGGACAAACAGCTGTTCAGCAAGCTGCCGCTTTTGATGCATTCATTAATAAAAATAAATACTTGTCATCTCGCCGCGGTAACTTTACTGAGCGTAATGCAGCGTTTACTCCTTGGAATAATGACCTTGATTTCCGTTTTACTCAGGACTTTAAATTTGGTAATGGTAAACACAAACAGATGATCACCTTTACTTATGACATCATTAACCTTACCAACCTGTTGAATAAAAAATGGGGACAATACTATTTCTCAGCTAATACATTTAACTCAACATCAAGCGTTGGTTTAACACCGGTAAAAGCCGGAACACCATCATTTGAAAATGCAGCAACAACTTATCCAAAATATACTTTCCAGGATCCTGGAGTACCATATTCTGTTGATTTGTTTGCTTCACGCTGGCAAATGCAGTTTGGTATACGTTACAGCTGGTAATACAACCAAACAGTTAATAAAACAAAAGCCCTGCCGGTTAAATCTGGCAGGGCTTTTGTTTTAAATCAGTCAGCGTGTTTATACTGATGGTTTAGCCTCGCCGTACTTATTTTTAAAATACAAGTATAAAGGAACACCACTTAAATTGAGCAACAGGCCAATGATGGATGCTTCCGTTTGTGTGATAATAGTATTTATGACCAGGGCAATGCAGAAAAATATAATGATGAAAGGAATTACGGGGTAGCCAATAACTTTTGATGTGATTACTTTTTTCAGTTTCATTTTTACCAGGCCCCAGGTTGCCAATGCAAAAAATGCGTATGAAGCAAAAATTACCAAATTTGTTATCTGATCAAACGTGCCACTGCACACCAATATTACACTCCATATGGCCGAATAAAGGAGTGCTATATGTGGCGTGCTGAAAGACGGGTGTACGTTTGCTGCCTTTTTAAAGAAAACATTTTCCTGCGCCATACGGAAGTAAACACGTGGGTAAGAAATGATGCAACCATTGAGAGCTCCAAAGGTACACACCATAATAAGCACAGCAATAATTACAGATCCTGTTTTACCCATTAAAATTCCGGCAACCTCTGCCGCTGCAATTTTGTTGCTGCCTAACAAAGCCAGTTGTGATACAGGCAACACTTTCATGTAAGCATAGTTAAGCAGCACATATAGCGTCATTGCTATGCCCACACCGCCAATAATGGCCAAGGGGATGTTACGTTTGGGATTTTTGATCTCTCCGGTAACAAAGGTTATGTTGGCCCAGCCATCGTAGGCCCATAAAGCGCTAAGCATGGCGCCAAATAAACCACTGAACAAGGCCGCCCCCTGGGGATGAATTACCGTGGCTTTCTCAACTGTAGCTACCGCTGGGTGGCCGGTATATAGTAATCCTGAAATAATCAGCAGTAAAATGCCCAGGATTTTTGCTGATGTTACAATGTTATTTAGTATCCCAGCCTTATTTACGCCTCTGTAGTTTATCCAGGTTAACAATACTATAGTAAGTACAGCAAGCGTTTTGATCCCTGAATCGGCAAATGGAAAAATAGCATGCCCAATACTGATATCTTTAAATGCATACAATGGATCGGGCAGCGGGATAAGCGTATTCACAGATTGTGCAAACACGAACGACAATGCGGCTATAGCCCCGCTACCTACTATGGTAAAAATAGTCCACCCAAACAGGAATGCGATAAAATTTCCATAAATAAGCCGGAGGTACTCATATACACCACCCGTTTGAGTGGTCATGGTGGCCAGGCCTGCATAGGTAAAGGCGCCAAACATGGTAATGATGCCCGCTATGATCCAGGCCATTAAAATATATGATTCGCTATTGAGCGTCTGCGACATCGGAACAATTTTTTTAAACACACCTGAACCAATCATGATACCCGCTACCAGTAAAATCCCTGTGGGCAGGCCAAGTACCTGTTTTAAATGAGCTTTTGAAGTTTCGGTAGTGGTGTTTTTGTCTTCCATGATCTTTTCGGGTTCAAGATTGTTTACCGCAATATAACTTATTTTACAGAGGATTGTCGGTATGGTATTACCCATAAACAAAACGCCCTGCCGGTTTAACCGGCAGGGCGTTTTGTTGTAAAGACACATCACATGTGTCTTATTGATTATATAGGGGAGACACATGTGATGTGTCTCTACGTTTAGATCGGCCTATAAATTTTTGCCTAATTTCTCCAATATATCCTGTGGTACCTTCTCCAGATCAAGCACCAGGAAGCCATCAAGGCAATCGGCAAATTTAGGGTCGATATTAAAGCTGATGATCTTGGCATTCAAAGCGATGTACTGACGCAGCAGCACAGGGACCTTCATATTGCGGGTTTCTACTTCCGATATCAGGTTATCCAATCCTTTAAATGAATCCTCACCAGCCATGAGCAGGTCGGTATCTATCTTGGCAAAATCAACCTTGAATTTTTTACGTGGCTTAACGTATTGCGCCATTTCATGATCAAAGTGGTTACGGTTTATGTAATCAACAATAAGCGATTTGGAGAATTTAGAGAACGAATTGCTGATACTCACCGGCCCTATCAAATATCGGTATCGCGGATTATCGATCAGGAACTTTAAAATACCCTTCCACAGTAAAAATAGGGGCAATGGTTTGGTTTGATATTCCTTGCGGATCCATGAACGGCCAAGTTCAAGGCTTTTGCGTAGTACCGGAGTAAACTGGGTTTTAAGTTTAAACAACTCGGTAATGTAAAAACCCTTTTTGCCAACACTGTAAAATATTTCATCGCCCAAACCAATGCGGTAGGCACCTACTATCATTTTAGCTTCAAAGTCCCAGATGAACAGGTGATTATAGTAAATATCGTATTCATCAATATCAATACTCTTATTAGTTCCCTCACCAACTTCCCTGAAAGTTACTTCACGCAGGCGGCCAATTTCACGTATAACATTTGGAATAGTTGAGGTTGGTACTATAAAAACTTCGTAGTTCTTCTCTGTCCAAACCTTATAATTTTCCCGTAACGGAGCAATCTCTTTTTCCAGTATAGCACTATCTATCTCTGGGGTTATAGCCTCGGGCAGGCGTTTTATTTTAAAAAGGTTACGCGGATTAAATATTTTCTTTTCCTCTTCAAGGCCTGTTCCTAAAGCATAGGTGCGGGCACGTAAAAAATTAAGCAGTTTAGCACTGTTATTATGATCAGGAACGTCCTCTACATTAATGGGTTTGCCAATGCGTAGCTTAATGGTATGCCCATGCTTATTAAATAATTCCGAAGGTAATTTGGCTGTGCGCAGAGCCGGATGTATAAGGCTCAGTAAATTAAAAAGCAGGCCGTTATTGCCATGGAAATAAATAGGGACAACAGGCACTTTTGCCTTCGCTATTATTTTGCCTACCACAGGGTGCCAAAGGCGGTCAGTTACCTGTTGCTGCTCAACCTTAAAGGTTGATACTTCACCCGCCGGGAAAATACCAATAGGTGTGCCATTATTTAAAAGCTCCAGTGTGTTTTTTAAACCGCTGATGCTTGAGGAATGTTCAACATTTTCAAACGGATTTACGGCTATAAAATAGTCGCTCAGATTGGGGATTTTTTTAAGCAGGAAGTTGGCCATCAGTTTGGCATCGGGCCTTACCATGCATAATATTTTTAAAAGCACCATGCCTTCAATACCACCATAAGGGTGATTGGCAATGGCAACAAAGCTGCCCGTTTTGGGTATGTTCCTTAACTCACGTTCGTCAAATTCAATATCAATACCACAGCCTTCTAAAATAGCGTCAACAAACTCGGGCCCCTGTTTTGGCTGTGCCTGGGCAAAAAGATCATTAACCTGGTTAATTTTCATCAATTCCATCAATAAAGCGGCCAGGCCCGGCATTTTCAACTTATCCAGTTTGGTGGCTTTGGCAAACTCTTCGGTGGTTATTACTTTCATTTTTTATAAAAGGGGGTTTAACTTATAAATATCCTGAAATTTTCTTTATTTTAACAATTGATAAATGCAGTAAATGAAGGCACATATAAAAAATTACTTATCTGTAACCAAAAAAGAATGGAACGGAATGGTAGTATTTATTATTTTAATTGCATTGGTTTTAGCAGCGCCTTACGTTTATCAAACGTCGCGCAAAGATAATATAATAAATTTTAATGAGTTTGATAAAGCTGTTGCCCTGTTAAGCCGGGGTAAAAATGTTAATCCGGGCAGTAATTCTTTGGCCGATGATGCAAAACCTGCCAATGCTGTGCTGTTCACCTTCAATCCTAATAATTTACCCGATGCCAGCTGGCAAAAACTGGGTTTGAGTGAGCACCAGATCAGGGTGATAAAAAATTATGAGGCTAAGGGCGGCAGGTTTTACTCAAAAGAAGATGTAAAAAAGATCTATTCCATAACAGATGCCGACTATCAGCGGTTGGAACCTTACATTAATATTCCTGGTAATACACATTATGCAAATAAAGCCGCGCCGGGCGAGATCATTGAAATAAACAGTGCCGACTCGGCAAAGCTAACGCGCATCAGGGGCATAGGGCCGTCATTTGCCATGCGTATCATGAGATACCGGGATCGTTTGGGCGGTTTTTACAGTAAAGAACAGCTAAAAGAAGTATTTGGTGTTGACGATACCAAGTATGCCGAAATAAAAAATGGCATAGCGGTAAATGGCAAACACATCACCAAAATAAACGTGAATACGGCCACCTTTAACCAGTTAAGGCGTTTCCCGTACATTAGCTTTAAGCAAATGAATGCTATTTTGGAGTACCACACTCAACATGGCGATTATGAATCGGTTGATGATATGAAAAATATAGCCATACTTGATGAAGGAATTTTGCGTAAAATTGAGCCATATTTAGTTTTCAAATGATAACCCAGCAAATAAAGAAAGCCATCCGCGATATTCCCGATTTTCCGAAGCCCGGAATTATTTTTAAAGATATTACCCCCATTTTAAAGGATCCTGTTTTGTGCGATAACATTATCAATGCCTTTGTTGAACAATTGCAGGGTACCCGTATTGATGTAATTGCCGGTATTGAAAGCCGTGGTTTTTTATTCGGATTAACGCTGGCCACCAAATTAGGTGTTCCATTTGTACCTATACGCAAAGCAGGCAAACTGCCATTCACCATTAAACAAAAGGTTTATAAGCTGGAGTATGGTACGGCTGTTATTGAATGTCATACCGACGCCTTTGAACCCGGTCAGCATGTATTGATCCATGACGATCTGCTGGCTACCGGCGGTACCGTAACAGCCGCAAGCGAACTGATCAAAGAAATGGGATGTGAAATAGCTGGTTTCTCCTTTGTAGTAGAGCTTGGCTTTTTAAATGGCCGCGAGCGGATATTGCCTATCAGCGATACATTAGTAGTATTGGCAGAGTATTAGGAATAGGCTATTAATCTTTAAATGAAATAACAAACGTTGTCCCTTCATTTACTTTACTATCAATAGTTATATGGCCACCTAAACTGGTAACATGGTTATGAACCAGGTACAGGCCAATACCCTTACTATCTGAATGCTGATGGAATTTTTGGTTAAGGCCAAATATTCTGTCCTTTACTTTGTCTATATCAAAACCCAAGCCTTCGTCCCTGAATATTAATTGATTGACGCCATTTACTTGTTTCGAATATATCGTGATAACAGGAGTGCAATCAGTTCTTGCGTATTTAATGGAATTGGTGATCAGGTTAAGTAATATGCTTTCCAAATAGGCTTTGTTAAATTTGATCTTTTTTGCTTCAGAAAAATCAGCATTAATAATTGTTTTTGAGTTCAATATTAATGTACTTAATGATCGTTTTACTATCTGGAGGCAATCATTCAAATCAAGTTCTTCTATTTGAACACTTAACAGGTCTTTTTGACTCAAATCATCTACATATTTATTTAAGGTATCTTTCAAATTTTCTGTAGCCGATTTCAGCATGCCTATAAATTCAAGTGTTTCATCATCTTCAATTTTAGATACATCCAAAAGATTAAAAACTGATATTAAATTACTAACCGGCGACCTTAAATCATGTGAGGTTGTATAAGTTAACTGTTTAAGATCTCTGTTGATCTTTGTCAAATTGGCAAGCAGGTTATTTCTATTTTCTTCAAGTTTTTTCTTGTGGGTGATGTTTTTCGCGATAGCAAACACCACTTGTTCGCTTTCAACAGGCATTGRGGTCCATGAAAGCCAAACTATCTCACCGTTTTTGGTAACATACCTGTTTTCGAAATTTAAAAGAGGGATATTTTTTAAAATGTTTTTACGATTCTTCGCGGTAACATCCTTGTCGTCAGGATGAATAAATGAACTAACCGGATTTGAGTACAATTCTTCATTAGTGTACCCCAATGTTTTAGAAACTATTGGGTTGATCTTTTTAAAATACCCATCGTACCCTGTTATGCATAACAGATCGGGTGAAAGATCAAAAAAGAGCTCCAGGTTGAAAGTTTCGGTTGTGCCCGGATTGTAGTTAACATTTGAATATTCATTCATTGATAATTGTTCTTTTTAATCCAGACAAACAATATAGTAAATAAAAAATTATCGTAACAAATAAATTTTTTACCAAAAAAAATAATAAATTTTTATGTGTCAAATAGTTTGGGCTTTTATACTCTTTTTTTGTTAAAAAGCTCCCTCCATAGTTTATTGTTAACCAACTTAAAAATGACTCATTTAATGATGATGATCGGGAGCTAAGAAACTACCTGTGAAATTGATTTTGCGTTTGACAATAGAAAGAAATGACCATTTTCCGCTCCTGATCTCTATAGAACATGAGGAAACTGAAATAATAAAAAATAAATTCTAAATGCATTTGGTCCGAATTATAATGTTTAAATTAACTAAACCTTATTATTATACCAGATACCAATTTGTACTTCTTTTTGCCCGCTATTTGGGTAAAACTAAGCTGGTAATTAATCCGTTACTTTGTAATAACCAATTAAAAAAACATGGATTCTTTATTAACAGATACGCCTGCAGGCTTCGATTTTTCGATGAATGATAACCAACGGATGGTAGGCCAAATGGCCAAAGATTTTGCCGAAAGAAACATCAGGCCACATGTGATGGAGTGGGACGAGGCACAGCATTTTCCAATTGAATTATTTAAACAACTGGGCCAGTTGGGCATGATGGGCGTAGTGGTGCCTGAACAATATGGCGGCTCGGGCTTTGGCTACACAGAATATGTAACCGTAATTTCTGAGATAGCAAAAGTGTGCGGCTCAATAGGTTTATCCCTGGCAGCGCATAACTCATTATGTACCGGTCATATATTGGCCTTTGGCAACGAAGAACAAAAACAAAAATGGCTGCCCAAACTGGCCACGGCCGAATGGCTGGGTTCATGGGGCTTAACGGAAGCCAACACTGGGTCTGACGCACTGGGTATGGGCACAACAGCGGTATTGGATGGCGATCATTATGTGGTGAACGGTTCAAAAAACTGGATAACACATGGTAAATCAGGTGACGTTGCTGTGGTGATGGTACGTACT
This sequence comes from Mucilaginibacter sp. P4_E8, assembly GCF_056401495.1. Taxonomy (NCBI): domain Bacteria; kingdom Pseudomonadati; phylum Bacteroidota; class Sphingobacteriia; order Sphingobacteriales; family Sphingobacteriaceae; genus Mucilaginibacter; species Mucilaginibacter sp. P4_E8. The sequence goes on along the minus strand of NZ_JBFUJG010000122.1, from coordinate 2,232 downwards.
GGCCAAAAAGGTGATTCGCATGGTATATCGGCCCTGGTTATTGAAAAAGGTACACCGGGTTTTACACACGGTAAAAAAGAAAACAAGTTGGGTATGCGCGCTTCAGAAACCACCGAGCTGATATTTGATAATTGCCGTGTGCCTAAAGCAAATTTGCTGGGTAACGAAGGCGAAGGTTTTAAACAGGCAATGAAGGTATTGGATGGCGGCCGTATTTCTATAGCCGCGTTATCATTAGGGATAGCTAAAGGTGCATTTGAAGCGGCAGTAGCTTATTCAAAAGAACGCAAACAATTTGGGCAGGCTATCAGCAGTTTTCAGGGAATATCTTTTAAACTGGCCGATATGGCAACCGAAATTGAAGCCGCGGAATTACTGGTAATGCAAGCCGCTGATCTGAAAAACAGACATTTGCCGGTAACTAAGCAAGCTGCAATGGCCAAGTATTTTGCATCAGAAGTGGCAGTGCGTACTGCTACAGAGGCGGTGCAGATATTTGGGGGGTATGGTTATACCAAAGATTTCCCGGTTGAAAAATATTACCGCGATGCGAAACTATGTACCATTGGGGAAGGAACATCAGAGATTCAAAAAATAGTGATCAGTAGGGAAGTGCTTCGGGGGTAAGTTAAAATAACGAACACTGAATTTTGGATATCGAATTTAGAAGTTGAATGAAGTAGATCTAAGATGCACCGAAGCTCAATTAAGGAAATTCGTATGTTGAAAGCTAAAGAATCATGATAATCCCTTAATCCTATAAATCAAGGTTCAGACAAAATCAGCGAAATCATTCAATCACAAAAATCAACGGTCTGGCACGCATAAAATAACAGGGCTTTCTACCTGTTTTGACCTTATGCCAATATCTTATCGGTATTTTGGCAGGTATTTTTAAATGTCCGTTTGTCAGTAAGCTTGGTTTTGTCAGGCTTGCTGACAAATTGACAATTTTACATTCCTGATAATCAGTCTTTTAAAGAACGCTTTAATTAAGAGAATTCTTTTACAAAAAAATGTAAAACCAGCAGATATTTAATTGTTAGCACACCAAAATTAAAAACAGTTTTTTCTTTTTTTGATTTCAGCCGTTATGTTGATACATGGCAGGTTTATTCGCTATAACTACTTGTGTTTTTTTTATAATCAGGATTTATTGCTTTTAAATATCCGTTTTTTCTCACTTATGCCTTGAAAATCAGGGTGAAAATTTAATAACGACTCCTTTTTTTTAATATTTTTTTGATTTCAGTAAATTAAGATTTTGATGATTTTTTAGGCGAAAGCGATTTTTTTGCCGTGGCATGTTTTTAGCCGATATCTGCGCAGAAAGAATACAATTGTTCTTAAATCCTAAACCTGCATTGAAAGATCATGGTATGCCTGAAGGAATAATGATTGTTTTTCTGAGAGCTATTAAATTATATATTATTAATCAAAAAAATTAAAGTTATGTTAGTTGTATTAGAAGTTGTTGCTTTGTTAGCTGTAATTATTTTACCATTATTCCCTGCAAAAAAAGTTGCAAAATAATTTAGGTATTATTTCAATTTAAAACAAAATGGACACCCAAGGGTGTCCATTTTGTTTTAAAGCTAATTGTCATAGAACCGTTAGTTTTTTTTGACATAAGTTTCCTCAATCCCTCCAATTCATGACCGCCTTATAATTCCTATAGGTTCTTTTTCTCCCCAAAAAATCCTGACCGGCCTCTTATTTATACCTGTGAATAACGTAAAGAGATACCTGTTTAATGGATGATTTCATAGGCTAAAAATAGATGTTTAACCATCGATTTTTAGGAGCTTAATTAATTGGTAGCTATATGGTTTAACTTAAAAAAAACAGGGAAAATACCTCGCGTATTTTCCCTGTCATAATTAACTAAATTAACTGTCTTATTATTAACTGACCCAAGGTCAGCGACAATTATAAAACGGAATAAAATTCTGTTTGGTGTGCGAAGTACCTAAAAAAAATCGTAATAGTTAATAAAACATAATGTAAAAGAAATATTACAAAACTYTATTTGTTTTTCGGTTGTATGCCGATTAGATTTGGCGGCTTAACTATTAACTAATTTCTTTTAGATGAAAAAAAGTTTACTACTTATTTTGTGCTCTTTCTTTTTAGCTGTATCACAGTTATTTGCGCAAAATCATACCGTAGTTGGTACGGTAACTGCTAAAGAAGATGGTTTGCCACTCCCTGGCGTAACCGTTAAATTAAAAG